>WRCL01000048.1 GCA_009783975.1 Micrococcales bacterium | reverse complement strand
CGTTGATCTGTTCGACAGTAAAACCGTCGAACAGATCAACGAAGTGTCGAACAAATCTCTGGATGTCTGCGGCCGACCGGCTCCGCAAGCCAGCCGAAGCCCAGCAGATCCCCGACAAGCACGGGAAGCACCAGTAGCCCATCAGCAAGCCTCCGCCTCCCGCCGTCCGCGGCACCGGGCAGGCAAACACCCCCCTGACCAGGCAAGACATAGGAACCGTCCCCATTGTCTCGCCGATGTCGTCTCCCATTGTCTCGCCGATGTCCGGCGCAGCCGGACGAGGCGTCCCACGACCAACCCACACCTCGGGGATGGGGACCTCACGGCACGCGGGTCGGGGGGTTCTGGCCGCCGCGCTGGCATTGGGTCTGGCAGGAAGGCCGGCGAAGCCGGCCGGGGGACAGCGCGGCGGCCAGAACCCCCCGACCCGCGACCCAGCCCACACACCAACACCAATCCAAGCCCAAGCCCAAGCCCAAGCCCAAGCCCAAACCAGCCAGACCCGACAACCCCAACCCCTCCACAGCCCCGCATCCCTGCCCCCAGGACGGGCTACATGACGCTGGCGGGGCGTTCGTCGCGTTGGACGGGGACGCCGGAGAGCAGGTGCAGGACCTCGGACTCGCGGTAGCGCCGGTGGCCGCCGAGGGTGCGCACCGCGGAGAGCTTGCCGGAGCGTGCCCAGCGGGTGACCGTCTTGGGGTCCACGCGGAACAGGCTGGCGACCTCAGCCGGGGTGAGCAGGGACTCGGACTCGACGTTCGCGGTGTGCATGGCAACCTCCCGTTCGTGCTGGGTGCGGCCGCTGAAGAGCTGGTCCGACCCCGCTCGCCAGCTGCCGAAACTGGGGCTGGCGCGTCATCTGCTAACGTCACGTCAGTAAACACCATCTTCGTGACGTTCGCACCCTGGGCGCGGGTTCACCCGATCTGGGTATGTTCGTCCGTGATCAGGGCGTCGCGCCGGGGTGAAGGGACCCCCCTGGCGTCGAACTCGGTGTCGGAATGCTCGCCGACCCTGTACCGTTGGTCCCACGAAGAAGATGACACAGCACCCGGGGCCGCACGTGGAGACACGTCGCCGCCCCGATTCCACGTAATGAGGGGGTCGATGCCATGGGGCGCGGCCGTCAGAAGGCGAAGCAGACCAAGGTCGCTCGGGAACTGAAGTACTACAGCCCCGAGACGGACTACGCCCAGCTCGAACGCGAGCTGGCTGGTGGCAGCGCACTCGACACCAAGGACGGTACGTCGCACGACGCCTACGCCCAGTGGGACTGGGATGGCGAGGACCCAGACGAGGCCTCCCGGCCCGCGTGAGCCCGCTGGTCACAGGTGCCGCAACGTTGCGGCGCCGGCGCGGGCAGGACGTTGACGACCAGGCAGGTGGCACACTCACCCACGAGGCCTCCCACGTCTGGGTGCCGACGAGCATGTCGACAGCATCCTGGCACTGGGGAAGACCCGCCTGGCGCCCGAGATCGGCGCGGGTGAAGCTGCGCGTCGGGCGCAAGAACAACCCCGAACACCTGTGACGTGCTGTGCTACCAGTGGTAGGTGCCGAGCAGGCGGACCGCTCCGGCATCGACGCCTTTTGTGCCAGTGACCAGGTCGGACGGGACGTCGCGCACCGGGTCGAGGTCGCGGACGCTGCCGAGCTCCCACACGGGCAGGTCACGGTGGCACGCCGCTTCATGCACCTGCGACGCACGGTCGGGGTCGACGACGACGACCATGCCGACACCAAGGTTGAGGGTGTTCTCCAGGTCAGACCACGGGACCTGGCCCAGGCGTTGAACGAGGCCGAACACCGGCGGGACGGTCCAGCCAGACCGGTCGACCTCGGCGACCAGCCCGGCGGGCAGCACACGGGCGAGGTTCGCGGCCAGCCCCCCGCCTGTGACGTGGCAGACCGCGTGCACCCCGCCGACGTCCACCAGGGCGAGCAGGTCGCTGGCGTAGACCCGGGTCGGCTCGAGCAGCTCTTCACCCACGGTGCGACCCAGGTCGTCAACATGGCGGTCCAAAGACCACCCGGCCGAGGCGATGACGGCCCGGACCAACGAGTACCCGTTGGAGTGAAGCCCGGACGACCCGAGCGCGAGCAGGACGTCCCCGGCGCGCACACGGTGGGGGCCGAGCATCTGGTCAGCCTCGACGACACCGGTGGCAGCCCCAGCGACGTCGTACTCCTGCGGGCCGAGCAGACCTGGGTGCTCAGCGGTCTCCCCGCCGAGCAACGCGGTGCCGGCCACCTGGCACGCCGCAGCGATGCCACGCACGATGGCGGCGACGCGTTCAGGGACCACCCGCCCGCAGGCGATGTAGTCGGTCATGTACAACGGCCGTGCCCCGACGACGACGATATCGTCGACGACCATCGCGACCAGGTCAAACCCGATGGTGTCGTGGACATCCATCGCCTGGGCGATGGCGACCTTCGTCCCCACCCCGTCGGTTGACGTCGCGAGCACCGGGCGGCGCATCGTCGCCAGTGCGCTGGCGTCCCACAGCCCGGCGAACCCTCCGACCCCACCGACGACCTGCGGTCCGTGGGTGGCACCGACGGCGTGCTTCATCAGCTCGACGGCTGTGTCGCCGGCGCCGGTGTCCACACCTGCGGCCGCGTAGGTCATCGGGGGGTTCTCGCTCACTGGTGCACCATCCTTGTCTCGCCGCGCGCCACTGCCGCCGACGTGTGGGCGGGCTGGGTTCACGGGTGCTCCAGGGCCGATGCCCCGCCGAGGCCCGGCAGGACGCAGGTGAGCCCGTCTGTGGGGTCGCCCAGCGCCGGGGTGTGGGGCGGGGCGGGGCGGCGTTCCAGCGCAGCACCCAACGGCAGCTCAGCCTGTTCGAGAAGGTGCTTGCCGAGACGTTCGTCGGGGGGCAGCTCGATGGGGTAGTCGCCGCAGAAACACGCCGTGCACAGCTGGGAGCGGGGCTGGGCGGTCGCGGCGACCATCGCCTCAGCCGACAGGTAGCCCAGCGAGTCCGCGCCCAGCGACGCGGCGATCTCCTCAACCCCCAGGCCGTTGGCGATGAGCTCGGCACGCGAGGCGAAGTCGATCCCGTAGAAGCATGGCCACTTCACCGGTGGGGCGGTGATCCTCACGTGCACCTGCGCCGCACCGGCCTCGCGCAGCATCCGCACCAACGCGCGCTGGGTGTTGCCGCGCACGATCGTGTCGTCGACGACGACGAGCCGGCGCCCGCGGATCACCTCACGCAACGGGTTGAGCTTCAGCCGGATGCCCAGCTGGCGCAGCGACTGCGAGGGCTGGATGAACGTGCGCCCGACGTAGGCGTTCTTCGTCAGCCCCTGCCCGAACGCGATCCCCGACGCGGCGGCGTACCCCACAGCAGCCGGGGTCCCCGACTCGGGCACGGGCATGACCAGGTCGGCCTCGACGGGGTGCTCAGCGGCCAGGCGCCGGCCCATCTCCACCCGCGCGGCGTACACCGACCGTCCGGCGATCGTCGTGTCAGGGCGGGCCAGGTACACGTACTCGAACACGCACCCGGCGCGTTCGACCGGCGCGAACCGGGTGGCGCGCAACCCGTCACCGTCGATCGCGACGAGCTCGCCTGGTTCGACCTCACGGACCACCGACGCCCCGACGATGTCCAGGGCTGCCGACTCTGAGGCGACGACCCACCCGCGTTCGAGCCGCCCGAGCACCAACGGGTGCACCCCCTGGGGGTCGCGGGCGGCGTACAACGTGTGCTCGTCCATGAACACCAGGCAGTAGGCGCCGCGCAGGCGGGGCAGCACCTCCAGCGCTGTGGCCTCCAGGGTGTGGTCGGGGTCACCGGCGAGCAGGGCGGTGATGACGGCCGTGTCGGTGGTGTTGCCCCGGGCGATCTCCCCGCGGCGCAGCGAACCGTACCG
The DNA here is from genome assembly GCA_009783975.1 of Micrococcales bacterium. GTDB lineage: Bacteria > Actinomycetota > Actinomycetes > Actinomycetales > Cellulomonadaceae > Cellulomonas. The sequence continues at coordinate 5,126 of WRCL01000048.1, read as the reverse complement.
TTCGGCGACGAGGTCGACGAGCTCGGCGGTGTTCGTGAGGTTGCCGTTGTGCCCCAGGGCGACGGTCCCGTCCGCGGTGGCGCCCAAGGTCGGCTGGGCGTTCTCCCACGTCGGCGACCCGGTCGTGGAGTACCGGCAGTGCCCGATCGCCATATGCCCGTCCAGGGCGCCCAGGGTCGTCTCGTTGAACACCTGCGAGACCAGGCCGATGTCTTTGTACACACGCAGGTGCTCACCGTTGGACGCGGCGATACCCGCCGACTCTTGCCCGCGGTGCAGCAAGGCGTACAGCCCGAAGTAGGTGAGGGTTGCCACCTCTTCGCCAGGTGCCCACACGCCGAACACGCCGCAGGCGTCCTGCGGGCCGCGCTCAGCGCCGTCGTTGTCGTGGGTCAGACGTCCGTCTGCACGGGGAGCCACGCGCCAATCCTCCCACACCCTGGTGGGCAGAAACCGGCACGGACTTCTCGGCTGGTAGTCTGTCGCAACACACTGGGTAGGAGCGTCGTCAGGTGGGGTGGCCGCCAAGGCGGAGGAGAGCAGCAGCGCTACTGCCGACGAACGACAACGCGGCCAGCCGCTCCGCATGGCGCCGCGCACTCGGCATTTTTGGTGCGACAGACTACTAGCGCCGGACCATGCTGAGGGTTTTGCTGCGCACAGGCCACAGCAGGCGCCGAACCTGGGCTTTGAGAGGCCCGCGGGGCACACCGCCGGGCACCAACGACGCCCCGGGAGCCAAGATCGCCCGTCCGTCCTCGTCAGACTCGGCGACCCACCGGGCCACGTCCTCGCCGAGGATGCCAGCGCGGGCCCGCCACAACGACCATGACATCGCCGAGATCTGGCGCAAGAGCACGACTGTGGCCACCGACGCCAGCGACGCCCCAGAGATGACCAGGGCCGCAGCGAGCTGGCCACCAAAGGACATGGCGACCAGACCACCGATGCCCAGCGCCCCAACGGTGGCGACGAGCGCAACGGTGACCAGGACCTTGGTCTGGGCGATCGCCCATGGCGACGACGGGTTGATCCGGCTCGCAGCGAACGCCGCGAACCCACCGGCTGGCAGCGACACCGAGACGGCGACGAGCACAGCCACCGACACCAGCGACAGGTCTGACCACGGGTACACCACGAAAACCCCCGGCAGCGGCAGCACCCATCCCACAGCCACGGCCAGGAGCATCAGGCGGGTGCGCTGGATCCAGCCAGGACCGGTGAGGGCGAGCAGACGCCCGACGTCCTCTTTTTGTGCGCGGGTGAGCAGGTCCACGCCCGGGGTCGGCGCGTGGCTGAGCGAGTGGACCGTGGAGGTCCCCAGCCACCCGACGAGGCTCGCGCCGGTCGCAGCCGACAAGGGCACAGCCACGACCCACCAGGTGCGCATCGACACGACCGCGACGATCCCCAGCACCACCCCGACCGCACCAGCGCCGAAGGTGATGATGAGCAGCCAGGTCGCCAGCTCCAGGGCGCTGCGGGTCACATGGTCGTTGTTGAGGCTCGCGAGCACGGTCGCGCAGCCCATGAGCGCCATGACGACGAACAGGCCGACCCACCACACCCAGTACCCGTACACGAGGGCACCGATGAGCGCCATGATGACCGGGCCCACACCTCCAAGGGTGATGACCATCCCGCCCATCATCCGCCAGTGGCGGCGGCGCAGGTACGTCGTCGGGTCAGTCACCTGCGCAGGAGTTGAGAGATCCGGTGCCCGACGCAGCACACCGGATTGGATCACGGCTCGCCACCCTCCTTCGATGGCCGCCTGAGGCGGCCGTCCGTGACAGCCGACCTGCCGGTCCAGCGAGACACCCTCGATGCACTGTCAAGGAGGGATTTTTCCTGACAAATCGCCGGTCTGGCAAGTGACTTTGGGCCGACCCCACCGATCGGGCGAACAGCTTCGCCCACTGGACCACCGGCTGGTCGTGGCGCGTGTCGCAACGGAACGTCACACACCAGGGGCGGAGGTTGCCCAGGGTTTGCCCAGAGCTTGCCTGGGCTGGGCCCCTGCCGGTGCCTCGCGGGCCGGACAACCGCTGGGCGGGGGCCGCCAAGCCCTGGGGTCAAGCCTTCTTTGGCGAGGACTTGGCAGAGGGTTTCTTCGCCGTCGAGGTCGTGCGTCTGGTGCTCGTCGTGCGTGTGGTCGTGCGCTTCTTGGCCGGGCCGGCCGCCCGTTTGGCCGCGAGCAGCTCAGCGGCCTGCTCGGGGGTGATCGACTCGGGCGTCACCTCGCGTGGCAGGGTGCGGTTCGTCACCCCGTCGGTGACGTACGGGCCGAAACGTCCGTCCTTGACGACGACCGGCTTGCCCGACTCCGGGTCGGTGCCCAGCTCGCGCAGCGGCGCAGCAGCCGGTGCGCCGCGACCACGTTTGGGTTCGGCGTACACGGCCAGGGCCTGGTCGACGGTGATGGTCAGCAGCAGGTGCTCGTCGGCCAGGGTGCGCGAGTCGGTGCCACGTTTGAGGTACGGGCCGTACCGGCCGTTCTGGGCGGTGATCTGCTCGCCTGAGGCCGGGTCGGTGCCCACGACCCGCGGCAGCGACAGCAACGTCAGCGCCTCGTCGAGGGTGACAGTCTCCACGTCCATGTCTTTGAACAACGAGGCCGTGCGTGGTTTGGGCAGCGCTGCGAGGGCTTTCTTGCGGGCTGCGGCAGAAAGGCCCGGGTCAAGCTCTGGCTGGGGCACCAGCTCGGTGACGTACGGGCCGTACCGCCCGTTGCGCGCGACGAGGGTCGTGCCGGTGGTCGGGTCGGTGCCCAGCACCTTGTCACCTTCGGGTTCGGCGGTGATGAGCTCGCGGGCCTTGGCGGGGGTGAGCTCGTCGGGGGCAAGCTCACCTGGCACCGAGACCCGGCGGGGTTTGGCACCGGGGTCAGCCGGGCCGTCCTCAGGCACCTCCAGGTAGGGGCCGTACCGTCCGACGCGTACGACCAGACCGTCGCCGATGTCGATCGAGCTGATCGCCCGCGCGTCGATGTCACCGAGGTTCGCCACGAGGTCGCGCAGGCCCTGGCCGGCCTTGGTGCCGTCGCCGAAGTAGAACTGGGTGAGCCAGGCGACACGGTCACGCTGGCCGGCAGCGATCTCGTCGAGGTCAGCTTCCATGGTGGAGGTGAAACCGTAGTCGACGAGGTGGTCGAAGTTCTCCTCCAGCAGCCGGATGACGGCAAAAGCCAGCCACGAGGGCACCAGGGCCTGGCCGCGGGCGTTGACGTACCCGCGGTCGACGATCGTGGAGATCGTCGAGGCGTAGGTCGACGGGCGGCCGATGCCCTGGTCTTCCAGGGCCTTGACCAGCGACGCCTCGGTGTAGCGCGGCGGGGGCGAGGTCCGGTGGCCCTCAGCGACCAGGTCAGCGCCCTCCAGGCGGTCGCCGGTGGCCAGCTGGGGCAGGCGGGCGTCTTCGGCCTCGGCGTAGCGGGCCACGTCGCGGCCCTCCTCGTACGCGGCGAGGAACCCACGGAAGGTGATGACGGTGCCCGAGGCGCCGAACGTCGCGTCCTGGGCGGCCAGCGGCCCGGCGGCTCGGGTCGTCGTACCGGCCAGGCGCACCGACGCGGTCGTCCCGCGGGCGTCGGCCATCTGGGAGGCGACCGTGCGTTTCCAGATCAGCTCGTAGAGCTTGAGCTGGTCACCAGACAGCTGCGAGGCGACCTGCGCTGGGGTGCGGAACTGGTCCCCGGCGGGGCGGATCGCCTCGTGCGCCTCCTGGGCACCTTTGGACTTCGCGGCGTACACCCGCGGGACCGCCGGGACGTACTCGGCCCCGTACAGCTCGGCGGCCTGGCGCCGGGCAGCAGCGATCGCCTGGGACGACAGCACCGGCGAGTCGGTGCGCATATAGGTGATGTAGCCGTTCTCGTACAGGCTCTGGGCGGTGCGCATCGTCGAGCGCGAGCTCATCTTCAGCTTGCGCGACGCCTCTTGCTGCAGTGTCGAGGTCGTGAACGGCGCCGCCGGACGACGGGTGTACGGCTTGGTGTCCACCGAGACGACAGTGAACGGCACGCCGTCCAGGCCGTCGACGACGAGCTGGGCGTCGGCCACGGACAGGTGCCGCACACCGGTGGCGACAAGGGCGCCAGTGTCGGCGAAGTCGCGGCCTGTGGCCACACGCACCGACCCCAGGGCGACCAGGCGCGCTGCGAACGAGGTCGCGCTGTCTGACACAGGTACGGGGGTGAACGTCCCGGTGACGTCGGCGTAGTCCGCGGCGACGAACGCCATCCGCTCACGTTCGCGTTCGACGACCATCCGTGTGGCCACCGACTGCACCCGGCCTGCTGACAGGCCCTGGCGCACCTTGCGCCACAGCACCGGGGAGACCTCGTACCCGTACAGCCGGTCCAAGATCCGCCGGGTCTCCTGGGCGTCGACCATGTTCTGGTTGATCCCACGGGTGCAGGCCAGGGCGCGGGTGATCGCCTCGCGCGTGATCTCGTGGAACACCATGCGCCGCACCGGCACCTTGGGTTTGAGCTCTTGGGCCAGGTGCCAGGCGATGGCCTCGCCCTCGCGGTCCTCATCAGTGGCCAGGTAGAGCTCGTCGGAGTCCTTGAGCAGCTTCTTGAGCTCGGCGACCTTCTTCTTCTTGTCCGAGTCCACGACGTAGTAGGGCGCAAAACCGTCGTCGACGTTGACGGCGAACTTGCCGTACGGCCCCTTCTTCATATCTGCGGGCAGGTCAGAGGGCTGGGGCAGGTCACGGATATGCCCGACGGAGGCTGCCACGTCGTAGTCGTCACCGAGGTACCCGGCGATGGTCCGTGCCTTGGCGGGCGACTCGACGATCACAAGCTTGCGTCTGGGGGTCATGGCTCCGTCGTCACCTTCTGGGTGTCCTGGGGGGAAACTGTACGGTCCTGCCCGGACTGTACGCGAACCAGCCCCGACGCCCAGTCACCACGCCCGGTGGTCGGTCACAAAGGGAAGGCGTGGAAGAGCCGTTCGACCTGTGCGACCGGTCCGGTGACCTCGACCACGACGGTGAGGTTCGACCAGGTGAGCACGGCGTTGCCGTCACCAGCGTCACCGATGGTGAACCGGCCCACGTCGCTCTCCCCTGAGATCACCCGGCCCGACTTCGGCAGCGTCGCACCGGCGGGACGTTCG
>WRCL01000047.1 GCA_009783975.1 Micrococcales bacterium | reverse complement strand
GCACGGTTCGGCGGACGTTCGACGGTGGCGTTCCCTGCGATCGAACCGGTCCTCGCCGCAGTGCGCGACAACCACCCCAAAGCTGATGTCGCGCTCATCGAGCAGGCGTTCGTCGTCGCCGAACGCGCCCACCGCGGCCAGCTGCGCAAGAGCGGCGACCCGTACATCACCCACCCCATCGCGGTGGCGACGATCCTCGCCGAGCTCGGCATGATGCCCTCGACGCTCGCCGCCGCGTTGCTGCACGACACGGTCGAAGACACCGACTATTCCCTGGAACAGCTGACGCAGGAGTTCGGCGAAGAGATCGCCATGCTCGTCGACGGGGTCACGAAGCTGGAGAAGGTCACCTACGGCGACCAGGCGCAGGCCGAGACGGTGCGCAAGATGGTCGTCGCCATGGCCCGCGACATACGGGTCCTGGTCATCAAGCTCGCGGACCGCCTGCACAACTGCCGGACGCTCCAGTACGTCTCGGCGGCCTCCGCCCAGCGCACCGCCCACGAGACGTTGGAGATCTACGCCCCGCTCGCGCACCGGCTGGGGATGAACACGATCAAGTGGGAGCTCGAAGACCTGTCGTTCACCGCGCTGTACCCCAAGGTCTACGACGAGCTCGTCCACCTCGTGTCCGAACGGGCCCCCGCACGTGAGGAGTACCTGGCCAAGGTCCGCGACGAGGTCGTCGCCGACCTGCGCACCGCGAAGATCAAAGCCCTGGTCACCGGTAGGCCCAAGCACTACTACTCGATCTACCAGAAGATGATCGTCCGTGGTCGTGAGTTCGCCGACATCTACGACCTTGTCGGGGTGCGGGTGCTGGTCGACACCGTCCGCGACTGCTACGCAGCCCTGGGGGTGCTGCACGCGCACTGGAACCCAGTGCCGGGCAGGTTCAAGGACTACATCGCGATGCCGAAGTTCAACCTCTACCAGTCGTTGCACACGACGGTGATCGGGCCCGACGGCAAACCGGTGGAGATCCAGATCCGCACCCACGACATGCACCGCCGTGCCGAGTACGGGGTCGCCGCACACTGGAAGTACAAGGAGAACTCCAAGTCCACCCGCACCGACGAGGTGGACCTGCCCTCAGACATGGTGTGGTTGCGCCAGCTCGTCGACTGGCAGCGTGAGACGGCCGACCCCTCAGAGTTCTTGGACTCGCTGCGGTTCGAGATCGCCGGGTCTGAGGTCTACGTGTTCACGCCCAAAGGTGACGTCATCGCGTTGCCGCAAGGTTCGACACCGGTGGACTTCGCCTACGCGGTGCACACCGAGGTCGGGCACCGCACGATGGGTGCGCGGGTCAACGGACGGCTCGTCCCGCTCGACTCAGCCCTGGAGAACGGCGACGTCGTCGACGTGTTCACGTCGAAGTCTGAGACGGCTGGGCCGTCGCAGGACTGGTTGACGTTCATCAAGAGCCCCCGGGCGCGGAACAAGATCCGCCAGTGGTTCTCCAAAGAACGCCGAGAAGAAGCCGTCGAACGCGGCAAGAACGCGATCGCCAAGGCGATGCGCAAGCAGAACCTGCCGATCCAGCGCCTGCTGTCGCACGAAGCCCTCGTCGCCTTGGCGCAAGAGATGCGTTTCGCCGACGTCACCGCGCTGTACGCGGCGATCGGCGAAGCCCAGATCGCCGCGACCACAGTGGTCAACCGGCTCGTCGCCTCGATCGGCGGCGCACCGGCGAACGAGGAGGACATGGCCGAGCTGGCCCGGCCAGGTCTGCCGCGCAAAGCACGTGAGGGCGACCCAGGGGTGACCGTCCGCGGGGTCGACGACGTGTGGATCAAGCTCGCCAAGTGCTGCACACCAGTCCCAGGAGACCCGATCGTCGGGTTCGTCACCCGTGGGTCGGGGGTCTCGGTGCACCGCTCCGACTGCGTCAACGTCGAAGCCTTGCGCAGCGAACCTGAGCGCATCGTCGAGGTGGAGTGGAACCACAACGGTTCGCAGCTGTTCCTCGTGCAGATCCAGGTCGAGGCCCTCGACCGCGCCCGGTTGCTGTCGGACGTCACCCGGGTGCTGTCAGACCACCACGTGAACATCTTGTCCGCCGCGGTGTCGACCTCACGTGACCGTGTGGCGCTGTCGAGGTTCGTCTTCGAGATGGCCGAGCCGTCACACCTGGCCTCGGTGCTCGCGGCTGTGCGCAAGGTCGAAGGTGTCTACGACGTGTACCGGATCACCGGGGCCAAAGCCGCGTCCGAACCAGTCGTCAGGGTGTGAACCCAGGCTCGGCAAGGTCACGCAACAAGCCCCGGGCCTGGCGTGCGCCGCGCTGGCGGCCCACCGCGGCCAGCGCGTGCCCCGCGTCGGCGCCAGTGTCGCACAACGCGACGAGCACCGGCCACCACGCGCCAGCCCCAGGGGCGAAGACAAGGTCGAACAAGGTGCGTGTGGGGCTGGTCACCGGGTACCCGCCGAGCATGACGACGTCCGTGGGTCCCAGGGGGGCTTCGGTGCAGCACCGGTCGACGTGAGGGTCGACCCGGCGCCCAGGCGGGACGACGAGGTCGAGGCGGGCCGGCGCCTGGCCGCCGACGTGCACCCAGGCTGCGCTGCGCCGGGCGACGACAGCCTTGGCTGGCAGCGGTCCGGGCAGGGCGCGGGCGCGGTGCTCGACGTCCTCGGTGACGTCGGCGCGCAGCGCGTACCGGTCGGTGAGCCACCGGTAGTGCCCGTCGGCCAGGAGCCCGGCCCAGGTGTCGGGTGGGACGTCGGCGCGGTCGAGCACGACTGGCGCCGGCAGACGTTGCTGGTGCAGGTCGTCGAGCATGTCAGGCATAGCTGTGAGCATGGCACGCAGGGGCGTCGTCGTGCGCGGCCGGCTGTGGACAACCGCTTCAGCCAGGCACGACCCGTGGCCACCAGTCGTCGGCAGGTGGGGTCCAGGTGTGCAGGTCGGCTGGTTGCTGCACACCGCAGCGGATGTCCTTGACCTCGTGCTCCTCGCCAGGGAACCACACGTAGGGGATACCGCGCCGGTCAGCGTAGGCGATCTGCTTGCCGAGCTTGGCTGCGGCAGGGGCCACCTCGACCGGGACCCCGCGTGAGCGCAGGGCCATGGCGACGAGGTCCGAGGCGTCCCTGGTCTCCTCGGTGACCACGGCGACGAGCACCGCTGAGGGGACCGGGCGGGTGGCGGTGACCAGGTCGGCTGACAGCAGCCGTGAGACCAGGCGGGTCACCCCGACCGACAACCCGACCCCCGGGTAGGTCCGTGACCCGTCGCAGGCCAACGTGTCGTACCGCCCCCCTGAGCAGATCGAGCCGAGCTGTTCGTGGCCGACGAGGACTGTCTCGTACACCGACCCGGTGTAGTAGTCCAGGCCACGGGCGATCTTCAGGTCTGCGACAACAGTGCCAGGGGCCCGGCGTGCCGCGGCGCCGACCAACGCCGCCAGCTCGGCCAGGCCGGTGGCGAACATCTCGTCGGTCACACCGTGGCGGGCTGCGAGGGCAGCGGCGTCGTCGGCGACCGACTCGTCGGCGCCGTGCAGGTTCGCCAGCTCCAGGACGGCGGCCGCCTGGGCTGGGGTCGCACCTGCCTCGGTGCCGAGCATCGCAGCGACGGCGTCAGGGCCGACCTTGTCGAGCTTGTCGACGACGCGCAGCACAGGTTCGACGTCGGCCAGGCCCACCCCACGGGCGAAACCTTCGACGACGCGGCGGTTGTTCACCAAGATCCGCACCGGAGGCACCCCCACGTCGCGCAGCGCGGCGAACGCGTCGGCGATGACCAGCGGCAGCTCGACCTCGATGTGGTACGGCAACGTGTCGGCACCGACGACGTCGATATCGGCCTGTGTGAACTCGCGGAACCGGCCGTCTTGCGGCCGTTCGCCGCGCCACACGTTCTGGACCTGGTAGCGCCGGAACGGGAACGCCAGACGCCCAGCGTCCTCCAGCACGTACCGGGCGAACGGCACGGTGAGGTCAAAGTGCAGGCCCAGTGCGTCGTCGCGGTGGCCAGCATGGTCTTCCTGGAGCCGGCGCAGGACGTACACCTGTTTGGACGTCTCACCTTTGCGCAGCAGCTGGTCGAGTGGTTCGACCGACCGGGTCTGGATCCCGGCAAAGCCGTGGAGCTCGAACGTGCGGCGCAGGACGTCGAGGACGTGCTGCTCGACGAGCCGGCCGGCGGGCAGCCACTCAGGGAAACCAGACAGGGGGCGAAGACGGGCCATACCCCTGATCCTGCCACCTGGATCGAGGTGGGCTCACGTCAGCGTCATGCGGCCGGGTGTCTGCCTGGGGGCGCCACGCGCTGCGCGTGCGCACGGACCACTGGAAACGCCCTAGACTGTCCCGGGGCCGAACCTGATGGACTGGCGGCTCTGCTTGTCCGCGTGGGCGGGCGGCGCGACGACGAGATTCTGGCGCGACTGGAGGAGGACGGTGGGGAGCAAGAAGGCCCGCGAACGGGACTACGCCCGACGCCGGTACGCCAAACAGGTCGTCCGGATGACCAAAGCCCAGCGTCGTCGTCGTCGTACCCAGTTCGTCGGCATCATCGCTGCTGGGACGCTCGTCATCGGCGGGTCCACAGCGGCGATACTGGCCACCCGCGACGGCTCTCGGCCGCCGGTGGCGACCGAGACTCCGTGGGAACCACCGGCTGTACCCGCACCTGACCCGGCGCTGGCCGAGGGCCGCACCTGGACCGGGACGATCGAGCTGTCCCAGGACGTCGAGCCCGACCCGGTCAGCGGGACCCTGGGCATCGAGCTTGATGGTGCGTTGGCGCCGCAGGCAGTCGCCGCTTTCACCCAGCTGACCAAAGACGGTTTCTTCGACAAGGTGACCTGCCACCGGCTGACCACCGAGAGGCTCTACGTGCTCCAGTGCGGAGACCCCGACGGCACTGGGACGGGGGGACCAGAGTTCTCCTTCGGCCCGATCGAGAACGCCCCGCCGGATGACATCTACACCGTGGGGATGCTCGCCATGGCCCGGCATTCGAACGACGGGTGGTCGATGGGGTCGCAGTTCTTCATCGTCTACGCCGACTCGACGATCGAGTCTGACACCGCTGGTGGGTACACAGTGTTTGGCCGTGTCACCTCAGGGATGGACCTCGTGCAGCGGATCGTCGCGAACGGCGTGCTGGACGACGGCTCCGAGAGACCAGCCGGCACTGTCACGATGCAGAAGGTGGAGATCCAGTGAGCCAGACCACCCCGCCCCCTGACGACGACCTCGGGGTCGTGACCCCACCGGCCGAGGTCGCCGACGACGCGGACGAGCCATCACCCGAACCCCAGGTGCCAGCCGAGCCTGAGGTGTCGGCTGAGCCTGAGGTGCCAGCCGAGCCTGAGCCATCACCCGAACCCGAGGTGCCGGCCGAGCCTGAGCCGCCAGCCGAACCACAGACGGCTGGCTCGCCGACCGGTGCTGGTGCTGATGAGGTGGGCGCCCCTGTGGAGCCCACGGCGGCGCCGACCGACGAGGGCACACCCGCTGACCTGGCTGCCGACGAGACGGCTCCCGACGCACCAGCCGCGCCGAAACCACGTCCGACCCCTGCGGCCCTGGCGATACGGCCCGGTCCTCGTCCCGGCGGGGCGCGGCCCGGCGCCCGGATGGTGCCGAACCCGGTCCAGCCCCCGCTCGACCCGGCGGCTGTTGCGCAGGCGACGAAGTTCGGGCGTGTGGACGACGACGGCACGGTGTACGTCACCGAGGCTGGCGGCGAACGTGCCGTCGGGCAGGTCCCTGGTTCCGTCGGCGAGGACGCCCTGACGTTGTACGTGCGGCGTTTCTTGGACCTGGACGCGAAGGTCACCTTGTTCTCCCAGCGTCTGGCAGCCACGGACCTGTCGGTCAAGGAGATCGACCAGACCCTCGCCAAGCTCACTGACGAGCTCGCCGAGCCGGCGGCTGTCGGCGACCTCGACGCCTTGCGCGCCCGCCTCGACGCTTTGCGCGCGGTGGGTGACGAACGCCGTGCCGCTGCTGAGGCCGAACGTGCCGCGGCCCGCGAACAGGCCCTCGCCGAACGTACGACGATCGTCGAACAGGCTGAGAAGATCGCCGCGACTGACGCCGAACGTATGCAGTGGCGACCGGCTGGTGACCAGCTGCGCCAGCTGCTCGACGGCTGGAAGAACGCGCAGCGCAACGGCCCACGTCTGGAACGTGCCGCCGAAGAGTCGTTGTGGAAACGGTTCAGCCACGCCCGCACGACGTTCGACCGTGAGCGCCGCCACCACTTCGCCCAGCTCGAGGCGCGCAACACCGAGGCGAAAGCTGCGAAGGAAGCGATCGTCGCCGAGGCTGAGTCCCTGGCGACGAGCACCGACTGGGGCCAGACCGCTGGGGCGTACCGCGACCTCATGACCCGCTGGAAAGCTGTGGGCCGGGCCTCACGCCAGGTCGACGACGCGTTGTGGACCCGTTTCCGTGCTGCCCAAGAGCAGTTCTTCGCTGCCCGTTCGGCCCAGTCGGCCCAGGTCGACGCGGAGTTCGCAGCGAACCTCCAGACCAAGCTTGCCCTGCTCGTCGAGGCTGAGGCGCTGCTGCCGGTCACAGACGTCGCCGCCGCCAAAGCTGCGTTGCGGTCTGTCCAGGCGCGCTGGGAACACGCCGGGAAGGTCCCGCGCGCCGACGTCCAACGGATCGAAGCGCGGATGCGGGCCGTGGAGACCGCTGTGAGGGACTGCGACGACGCGCACTGGCGGCGCACCAACCCCGAGACCAGGGCCCGGGCCGAAGGGATGGTCGCCCAGCTCCACGCGGCGATCGCTGGCCTTGAGGCGGACCTGGCCCAGGCGACCGCCGCAGGTGACGGACGCAAGGTCGCTGACGCCCAGGCTGCGCTCGACGCGCGCAAGGCGTGGCTCGCCCAGGCCGAGCAAGCGGCTCAGGACTCTCGCGGCTGACCGTCGGCGGGCTCGCACAAACACTGGAGGAATGTCGTGCTGCGCACCCACACCGCGGGTTCATTGCGTGAACCAGACATCGGCACCACCGTCACCCTTGCTGGGTGGGTGGACCGCCGTCGCGACCACGGCGGGGTCGCTTTCGTCGACCTGCGTGACGTGTCGGGGATCGCCCAGGTCGTCGTCCGCGACGAGCAGGTCGCTGGTGAGCTGCGCAGCGAGTACGTGCTCGCCGTCACCGGGAAGGTGGCCCGCCGGCCCGAGGGCAACGAGAACCCGCACCTGCCGACCGGGCAGGTCGAGGTCATCGCCGAGACGGTCGTCGTGCTCAACGAGGCTGCGCCGTTGCCGTTCCAGGTCTCGGCGGCCGTCGACGAACCTGTCGGGGAAGAAGCCCGGTTGCGCTACCGCTACCTCGACCTGCGACGGCCTGGCCCTGCGCACGCGCTGCGCCTGCGGGCCAAGGCCAACGCTGCGGCGCGTGCTGTGCTCGACGCCGAAGGGTTCGTCGAGGTCGAGACCCCGACGCTCACACGTTCGACCCCCGAAGGTGCCCGGGACTTCATCGTCCCGGCACGGCTGGCCCCCGGGTCGTGGTACGCCCTGCCCCAGAGCCCCCAGCTGTTCAAACAGCTGCTCATGGTTGCCGGGCTGGAACGGTACTACCAGATCGCCCGGTGCTACCGCGACGAGGACTTCCGCGCTGACCGCCAGCCGGAGTTCACCCAGCTTGACATCGAGATGAGCTTTGTCGACCAGGACGACGTCATCGCCATCGGCGAGCAGGTCGCGACCGCTTTGTGGGCGCTCATCGGCTACGAGGTCGCCACGCCGATCGCCCGGATGACCTTCGCCGACGCCATGGCCCGCTACGGCAGCGACAAACCAGACCTGCGTTTTGGGTGCGAGCTGGTCGACCTCACGCAGTACTTCGCCGACACCCCGTTCAGGGTGTTCCAGGCTGCCTATGTCGGCGCCGTCGTCCAGCCCGGTGGTGCGGCGACCCCCCGGCGCGGGTTCGACGCGTGGCAGGAGTGGGCCAAGCAGCGTGGCGCCAAAGGCTTGGCGTACGTCACGGTCGCCGACGACGGCACCGTGGCTGGGCCGGTCGCGAAGAACCTGTCAGAGGCTGAACGTGACGGTCTGGTTGGCGCGGTCGGCGCCAACCCAGGTGACGCGGTGTTCTTCGCTGCTGGCAGCGCCTCGCAGGCCAGGGCGTTGCTTGGTGCAGCCCGTCTGGAGATCGGGCGCCGCGGGGGCCTCATCGACGAGGCTGCGTGGTCGTTCGTGTGGGTCGTCGACGCGCCGTTGTTCAAACCCACAGGTGACGACGACGACGTGGCTGTGGGCGCCGGTGCGTGGACCGCCGTCCACCACGCGTTCACCTCCCCGACCCCCCAGTGGGCCGACCGGTTCGAGCAGTCCCCGGGCGAGGCGCTGGCCTACGCCTACGACCTGGTGTGCAACGGCAACGAGATCGGCGGGGGATCGATCCGTATCCACCGCCGCGACGTGCAGGAGCGCGTGTTCTCCGTCATGGGGATCGCCCCGGACGAGGCTGCCGAGAAGTTCGGCTTCCTCCTGGGTGCTTTTTCCTACGGCGCGCCCCCGCACGGGGGGATCGCGTTCGGCTGGGACCGGATCGTCGCCTTGCTCACCGGTGCCGAGTCGATCCGCGACGTCATCGCGTTCCCCAAGTCTGGCGGCGGCTACGACCCGCTCACAGGAGCCCCAGCGCCGATCACCGCCCAGCAGCGTGCTGAGGCCGGTGTCGACGCTGTTGCCCCACCAGTCACTTGAGGGTGCGCAGGGCTCCGAACAGCCCGGCGAAGTTGCACACGATAAACATGGCGTACCACACGACGTTGTCCTTGATGACCGCAGACAGCAGCAGGCTGATGTGCTCCGAGCCGAATTTCGACGTGATGTAGGCCGTGTCGCCGATGAGCGCGCCGCCGACGAGGGCGACACCTGAGACCGCGCTGACGATGGCCAGGCGGACGAGCCCCTTCCAGGAGATCGCGTCGACCTTGCGCCGGAACAACCACACCGAGGCGTACCCGGCGACAGCACCCGGGGCGAGGAAGACGTAGTAGGGGACGCCTCCCCACGACAGGTACGACACGACAGCCGCGAGGACCATCCCCACGGGGATCGACAGCAGGGCGAGCATGAACCCTTTGCGCATGTCTGCCGCTGGTGGGTCGTCGGGCGCCAGGCCACCAGCGACCAACCCGTGCG
>WRCL01000046.1 GCA_009783975.1 Micrococcales bacterium | reverse complement strand
GTGACGAACACCGCGGTTGCACCTGTGGTCACCAAGACCTGCCGCAGGTCGTCGGCGAGGCGTTCGCGCAACGCCCGGTCCAGGGCTGACAGCGGCTCGTCGAGCAGCAACAACCGGGGCCGTGGCGCCAACGACCGTGCCAGGGCCACCCGTTGGCGTTCGCCACCAGACAACGACGACACGTCGCGCCGGCCGGTGCCTGGCAGCCCGACAAGATCGAGCAGCTCGGTCACCCGTCCAGCACGCCGGGCCCGGCGCCCGCGCAGCGCCCCGGTGCGTGCCACGCCGTACCCGACGTTCCCGGCGACGTCACGGTGGGCGAACAGCTGCCCGTCCTGGAACAGCAGCCCGAACCCGCGCTCGTGCACGGCGACCCCGGCCAGGTCGTGCCCGTCCCAGGTCACCGTGCCGCCAGCCAGCGGTTCGAGCCCGGCGATGGCGCGCAGCAGCGACGACTTGCCGCACCCTGACGGTCCGAGCAGCCCGAGCACCTGCCCGGACGGCACCGACACCGACACCTGGTCGACGGCGGTCGACGGCCCGTACCGGACACTCACCTCGTGGACACCCAGCCCGGTCATATCCTCACCTCCACCGACCCTGCGCGGGTGCGCAGGTGCTCGAGCACGGCGACCGCGACCGCTGACAACGCTGCCAAGAGCACCGCGGCGGCCATCGCCTGGCCTGATGAGGCCACCCCCGGGCGGCCGATGAGCCGGAACACCACGACGGGCAACGTCAGCTGGTCAGGGCGCACCAAGAACGACGTCGCACCGAACTCCCCCAGGGACACCGCGAAGGCAAACCCTGCGGCGAGCCCCAGGGCACGGACTCCCACAGGCGCGTCGACGGTGCCCAGCACCCGGCGCGGAGGTGCGCCAAGGGTCGCGGCGACCTGCCGCAGACGCGGGTCGACGGCCCGCAGCACCGGCAGCACGGTCCGCACCACGAGCGGGACCGCGACCGTCGCCTGCGCCACCGGGACCAGCGCACGGTGGGCGCGCAGGTCGACGGGCAGGCCGAACGGGTGGTGCATCGACAGCAGCAACCCGAACCCGACGGTCACAGCCGAGACCCCCAGCGGCACCATGACGAGCACGTCGAACCCGGCGAGCAGGCGCCGGGCCGAACGTCGGGCCGGACGCCGCGACAAGACCAGGGCGAGCAACCCCCCGACGAGCACAGCGATCCATGTGGCGTCCACCGCGACGCGCAACGAGGTGACCGCAGCGTCCAGGGCGCTCGTGCCGATCCCCGGGGCCGGGCGGGCCAGGGCCTGGTAATGGTCCAGGCCCCACCGGTCACCGACCCGCAACGACCGCACGACCAGCGCGACCAACGGCAGCGCGAGCAGGCACACGACGGTCGCAGTGACCGCCGCGGCAACGATCCCCAGCGCCGAACGCTCAGGCCGTGCTGCACGCTCAGGCACCAGGTGCAACGCCCGTTCGCTGGCGGCGCGGGCACGGGCCGCCACGCCAAGCACGCTCGCGACGACGACGAGCTGGGTGACCGACAGCACCGCCGCGGCACGCAGGTTGAGGAACTGGGTGGTCTGGACGTAGACCTCTGTCTCGATGGTCCCGTAGTGCGGTCCGCCCAGGACGAGCACCGTGCCGAACGACGTCGCGGAGAACAAGAACACGACCGCCGCGGCTGACACGACGGCCGGGGCCAGCGCCGGCAGCGTCACCGTCGCGAACACCCTGGGTCCTGACGCGCCCAGGGCCCGGGCGGCCTGTTCGGCGCGCGGGTCCAGCCGCTGCCACATCGCCCCGACGCTGCGCACGACGACCGAGTAGTTGAAGAACACCAACGCCATGACCACCGCGGCGAAGCTGTGGTCCAGCCCGGCGAACCCCAGCGGGCCCGAGGGTTGCACCAACGCCCGGAACGCGACCCCGACGACGACGGTCGGCAAGACGAACGGCACGGTGACGAACGCCCGCAGCGCTGTGCGTCCGGCGAACGGCCCGGCCCGGTACAACGTGTGGGCACCTGGCACCCCGAGCACGACGCACACGAGCGTCGCCGCCGTCGCCTGGCCCAACGTCGCCGCGACGACCCGCCAGGTGCGCCCCCGGGAGAACACCTCGACGAACCCGGTGAGGTCCACGGCTGCGTCGACGACGAACCCGCGCCCGACCATGACGAGCACCGGCCAGCAGAAGAACACCGCCAAGAACACCAACGGCACCCCGGCGGCCAGCGTCCACCCGGCAGCTCCTGGGACGCGCCGGACCCACGCCCGGCGCGTCGCAGGAGCAGACGTCTCAGCCAACACCCAGGTCAGCCCAGGTGTTCAGCCACTGTTCACGGTTGGCGGTGATCGTGGCAGGGTCGACGGCGAACGGCTCGTCCGCCAGCGGTGCCCAGGCGACCCACTCCGCCGGCAGGGTCACCGACGTGCTCACCGGGTACATGTACATCGTCGTGGCGACGACCTGCTGGACGGTGTCGGAGAGCAAGAAGTCCACGAGCAGCGCAGCACCGTCGGGGTTCTTCGCCCCGGCCAGGACCCCGGCGTACTCGGTCTGGCGAAAGCACGTGCCGAGCAGGGCGGCGGTCGTCGGTTCGGTGCCACCGTCGGGGATCGTGTACGGCGGGGACGTGTCGTAGGAGACGACCAGGGGCCGGTCGCCGTTGCCCCCACCTGCGGTGAACGCGCTGGCGTACGCGTCAGACCACCCCGCGGCGACCTGCACACCGTTGGCGTCCAGGTCGGCCCAGTACGTCGGCCACTGCTCGCCTGTCGCGGCGATGGTCGCGAGCAAGAACGCGAACCCTGGCGAGGACGTCACCGGGCTGGGGGTGACCAGCAGTCCCCGGTACTGCTCGGCGAGCAAGTCCTCGAGGGTCGTCGGGGGGTCGACACCACGCTCGGCGAACCACACGAGGTCGGCGTTGACGCACACGTCGCCGTAGTCGATCGCGACGAGGCGCCCGTCGTCGCCGGCCAGCGCGTGGGCCTGCGCGTCGGCCAGGGCCGGGGCTGACAGCCTCGGCGCTGGGGCGATGACACCTTCGTCCAGGGCGCGTGTGGCGAACGTCGTGTCGACGCCGAACACGACGTCACCCAGCGGCGCCCCCCGGGTCAGGACGAGCTGGTTGACCATCGACCCGGCGTCGCCGAGCGTGACGACCTGGACCGCCAGGCCCGTCTCGGCGGTGAACTGGGCGAGGATGTCCTCACCAATGCCGAACGAGTCGTGGGTGACCAACGTCACTGTGCCGTCGGACGTGTCAGACCCGCTGGCTCCGACCAGCGAGCACCCTGCCAGGCCCAGCGCAGCGACGAGCACCACCACGAGGCGTTGTGTGTTGGCCATATCTCCTCCTATGTGCCAGGAGGGGTCCCGCAGCGCCCACGTGGGAGCGCCACGGGGAGAGAAAGCCCGACTCCCTACGCCGGTATCACCCGGATCAGGTTCGAGGGTCTGCGGATGGCCGCACTCTCAGCGTCCTACGACGCTCCCCTGTCGTTCAGCCCTGATCCTACGGCACATCCCCAGGTGCGTGGCTCAGCTGCCAGATGATCCCGAACCGGTCGCGGACCATCGCGTAGTGCTCGGAGAAGAACGTGCGGCCCAGGGGCATGAGCACCTGCCCGCCGTCGGCCAGACGGCCGTAGACCTCGGCGATCTCGTCGGGGTCGGCGCTGCCGAAGGTGAGCGCGATGTTGTTGCCCGGCACGTACCTGGCGCCGGTGGGGTCGTACGGGCAGTCGGAGAACATCACCGTGTGCCCGCCGACGGGCACTGCCGCGTACAGGACCCGGTCGCGGTCCTGCGGGGCGACGACGTCGGTCTGGGGGTTGTCGGCATAGGTCATCAGGCTCGCCACGCTCGTGTCGAACACGCCTGCGTAGAAGGCCACGGCGTCGCGGCACTGACCGTCGAAGTTCACGAACACGTCCAAAGACATGCTCCTATCGTCCTCCTGCCAGCCTTGCCCCACCACCGCATGAGCGTCGAGCACGACAGGACGGCAGGGCACCGCTGCGGCGTGTTTCGACAGAAGGGCGCCCAAAGCGGGAGACTATGGCGGTGACGGTCTACCGCCTGGGCACCCGAGGGTCAGTGCTGGCTACCACGCAGTCTGGCCATGTCGCCGACGCGCTCGCCGAGTGGGGCCTGGCCTGCGAGCTTGTCGTCGTGCGGACCACAGGCGACGTCAACCGTGCGTCGCTGTCGCAGATGGGCGGCACGGGGGTGTTCGCCGCCGAGCTGCGCGAAGCCCTGCTCGACGGCCGGTGCGACCTGGCGGTGCACTCGCTCAAAGACCTGCCGACCACCCAGCCTGAGGGTCTGGTCATCGGTGCGGTCCCGTTACGCCTCGACCCCTCAGACGTGCTGTGCACCGCTGACGGTGCAGGGCTGGCCGACCTGCCCGCCGGGGCGAGGATCGGCACCGGGTCGCCACGGCGCGTCGCGCAGATCCTTGACATCCGCCCCGACCTGGAGATGGTCGACCTGCGCGGGAACGTCGACACCCGCCTGGGCCGGGTGTACGGACCAGGGGCTGACCTTGATGGTGTCGTCCTGGCGCGCGCCGGTCTGGAACGGCTCGGGCGTCTGGACCCCACGCCCCAGTACCAAGGACACCACCGCGTCGAGGTGTTCGACGCCGCCGGGGCGCCGCGGTCCGCGCAGGTCCTGGGCATCTTGCCCGCACCTGGGCAAGGTGCGCTCGCGGTGGAGATGCGCGCCGACGACGACACCGACCTCGCCGCGGCGCTGCGCTGGCTCGACCACGCGGCGACCCGTCGGGCTGTGACCGCTGAGCGCGACGTGCTCGCCCAGCTCGGTGTCGGGTGCTCGGCCCCCATCGGGGCGTTTGCCTACGACGTCCTGCCCGACGGCGGCAGGCAGTGCTGGATGCAGCTCGAGGCGGTCGTGGCAACCCCCGGCGGTCTTGTGCGCCGCCGCGGGCGGGTCGACATCTCTCCTCGGCTGTTCGGTGCGTACTGGGGCGACCTGCCATCCCGGCTCGACCCGGCCATCCCACCGCCAGACCCGGTCGACGTGCAGTCGCTGGGCACGTGCGTGGCTGACAAGCTCGCGGCGGCGATGCGATGACCGTGCCCCACGAACCGGCTGGACGCCGACCGCGTCCAGGTGACGACGCGCTGGCAGGGCACACCGTCGTCATCGCGGGGACCGCGCACACCACCGCCCGGGCTGCGGTGCTGCTGTCTGCTGCGGGGGCCACACCTGTGCCGGCTGCGGTCATCACGACCGTCGCCGTCGACAGCCCTGAGGTCGACGCTGCGTGCGCGGCGTTACGTGCCGGGCAGTACGGGTGGCTGGTCATCACCAGCTCGGCGGCGTGGCGGGTGCTGCGGCGCCACCCGGGGTTCCTCGACCGGATCCGCTCGACGACGAACCTGGTGCGGGTCGCGGTCGTCGGACCGGCGACCGCTGACGCGGTGCGCGCCGACGACATCAACCCGCTGGTCCCCGACGAAGCCGGGGGTGCCGCCGCCCTTGTCGGACCTCTTGTCGCGGCGGTCCGCGCCCAAGACCCCACCCCCGCCCGGGTGTTGTTCGCCTGTGGTGGCCTGGCCGCCTCGACGATGACCGACGGTCTGCGTGAGGCAGGCCTGCAGGTCGACCCGGTCGTCGTCTACGACACGGTGCACGTCACGACGCCTCCGGCGGAGGCCCTGGCCGTGTGGCGTTCGGGGATGGTCGACGACGTCGTGCTCACCTCTCCCAGCGCGGTCGACGGGCTGCTCGCCGTGCTCGGGCCTCCGCCACCGCCAGCCCCGTCGTCGGTGACCATGCCAGCGCGTCGTCTGCGGATCGCCGCGATCGGTGACACGACCGCCGCGGCCGGCGTCGCCAAAGGCCTGCACGTCGACGTCGTCGGTGACGCGAGCCTGCCAGGTCTGGTCCGCCTGCTCGCCGCCGGACCGCCCACACGTCCCCCCGCCCCGCCTCCGGTACGCCTGCCCGCACCCCCCGACCTTGAACCTCCCGCTGATGACCACCCCTGAGGAGCTGTGGTGAACGACCTGATGATCCGCCCCCGCCGCCTGCGCGCCACGCCGGCCTTGCGCCGCATCACCGCTGAGCACCACCTGCGGCCGGCCATGCTCACCTTGCCGATATTCGTGCGTGAAGGCCTGGCCGAACCGGTCCCGATCACCTCGATGCCCGGCGTCGTCCAGCACACCCCGGCGACGTTGCGCAAAGCCGCCGTCGAGGCTGCGCAGGCCGGTGTTGGCGGTGTCATGCTCTTTGGTGTCCCCGAACGGCGCGACAGCTGCGGCACCGGCGGGGTCGACCCTGAGGGGATCCTCACCCGCGCCGTGGCCGATGTCGTCTCAGAGGTCGGTGACGCTGTGGTCGTCCAGGCCGACCTGTGCCTGGACGAGTTCACCGACCACGGGCACTGCGGGGTCCTCGACGACGCCGGCCAGGTCGACAACGACGCGACCTTGGCCGTGTACGCGCAGATGGCCCGTGTGCTCGCCGAGGCTGGCGCCCACGTCCTGGGCCTGTCGGGGATGATGGACGGCCAGGTCGGCGCGGTCCGCGAAGCCCTCGAACGCAACCACAGCGACGTCGTCGTCCTGGCCTACGCCGCGAAGTACGCCAGCGCCTGCTACGGCCCGTTCCGCGAAGCTGTCGACTCGTGCCTGACCGGTGACCGCCGCACCTACCAGATGGACCCGGCGAACCGCCGCGAAGCCCTGCGCGAGGTCGAGCTGGACATCGCCGAAGGCGCCGACATCGTCATGGTCAAACCCGCCGGCGGCTACCTCGACGTCCTCGCCGACGTCGCCGCAGCCTCACCGGTCCCGGTGTGGGCCTACCAGGTCTCAGGCGAGTACTCCATGGTCGAGGCCGCCGCCGCCAACGGCTGGATCGACCGCCGCCGCGCCATCGACGAGTCCCTGGTGTCCATCGTCCGCGCCGGCGCCGACCACGTCCTGACCTACTGGGCCGCCGAAGTCGCCACCTGGCTCTAGTAGTCTGTCGGACATAAGAACCGTCCCCATTGTCTTGGTCCACCCGCGAGGGCTGAGCCTAATATGCTCGTGGATCAGCCCCCAGGAGACGGAGACGCTCGATGACCGACATGACCAACGCCCGCGCGTTCGCTGACGCCTTGGACGTCATCCCCGGCGGTGTGGACTCCCCGGTGCGGGCGTTCGGCGCGGTCGGCGGCACCCCGAGGTTCATGGTCAGCGGCGAGGGTGCCTGGGTCCGGGACGTCGAGGGACGCCAGTACGTCGACCTTGTCGGGTCGTGGGGGCCGGCGCTGCTCGGGCACGCCCACCCGCAGGTCGTCGAGGCGGTCGTCGCCCAGGCCAGCCGTGGTCTGGGGTTCGGCGGGCCGCACCCGAACGAGGCCGAGCTCGCCGCGCAGGTGCGCCGGCGTGTGCCTCCGGCGCAGAAGGTCCGCCTGGTCTCGACCGGCACCGAGGCGACGATGACCGCGCTGCGACTGGCCCGCGGGGCGACCGGCCGCGACGTGGTCATCAAGTTCGCTGGGTGCTACCACGGCCACGTCGACGCCCTGCTCGCCGCGGCCGGGTCGGGTCTGGCGACGTTCGCGCTGCCCGGGTCGGCGGGTGTGAGCACCGCTGTGACCGCCGAGACGATCGTCTTGCCCTACAACAACCTCGCCGCCGTGCGCGCGGCGTTCGAGGCCCACCCGGGCCAGATCGCCGCGGTCATCACCGAAGCCGCCCCGGCGAACATGGCCGTCGTGCCCCCGCACCCGGGGTTCAACGCCAGCCTGCGGCAGATCACCGCCGAGCACGGCGCTGTGCTGATCTGCGACGAGGTCCTCACCGGCTTCCGCGTCTCGCCTGCCGGGTGGTGGGGGTACGACGAGGGCCCCGACGGGTGGACCCCTGACCTGTTCACCTTCGGCAAGGTCATCGGTGGCGGCCTGCCCGTCGCCGCCCTCGGCGGGCGCGCCGACCTCATGGACCAGCTCGCCCCGACCGGCACGGTCTACCAGGCCGGCACCTTGTCAGGCAACCCGGTGGCCACCGCCGCAGGCCTGGCCACGTTGCGCGCCGCCGACGCCGACGTCTACGCGCGCCTGGACGCCGCGTCGACCGCCCTGCAAGCCCTGGTCACCGACGCCCTGACCGCCGCAGGTGTCGAGCACGTCATCCAGCGCGCCGGCAACCTGTTCTCCGTCGTCTTCGCCGCCGAACCGGCGACCGACTGGACGACGATGCAGGCGACCGCGACGTGGCGCTACGCCCCCTTCTTCCACGCCCTGCTCGACGCAGGTGTTTCGGCACCCCCCTCGGCCTACGAAGCCTGGTTCGTCTCAGCAGCCCACGACGAGGCAGCCCTCGCGCATATCGCCGACGCCCTGCCCGCCGCAGCCCGCGCCGCAGCCCGCGCCCAGCCCTAGCGCCGGACCGGTGGCGCCATGCACGAGAACATGCGAGCGGGACTGGGGTGTCTGGTCGCCGGGGGTGTCGCCGCCGGCGCCGCGGTGCTGGCCTACCCCCCGCTGAACGACAACAACCTGGAGTCCCTCAGCGACGCCATGCTCGGCGTCTTCGCGTTCGGCGTCCTGTTCATGTGCGTCGGCCTGGGCATGGTCGTGCACACCTGGTCCCGCCAGCGTGCGGCGAACACACCCCGCCGGCCCGCGATTGCCGCACCAGCGTCGTTCGCGGACCACCAGACGCCCGAGGGCCAGGACGGGTGTGACCGGGTTCCCGGGGTGCAAGACGACGTGCAGGACGTGCGAGACGTGCAGGACGTGCGAGACGACGTGCAGGACGTGCACGACCATGTGCCGGACGGGCCGGGGCAGGTGCCAGTCCCGGGGCCGCACCGCGACCACACCACGAGGACGGTCCTGCTGTCTGTGTTCGGCATCTGCGTCCTGCTCCCGGTCGTGGCGCTGTTCGCGGTCGTCGGCGCGGCTGCGGGCAACGTCGCGTCCATGGTCTTCGCAGCCGTCCTCACCGTCACCTGCGTGGTCTTCTTTCCTCGCCTGGCCAAGTACGGCAGACGCGGCACGATCATCGTGCGCGCGGTGCTCCCGCCCCTGTTCGTCCTGGGGTGTGTGGCAGGGGTCGCCGGCAACCTGCACGCCGAGTCCCAGCGCCAGGCCCTGGACGACCGGTTCACGAACCGCCAGCTGCGTGACCCCGCC
>WRCL01000045.1 GCA_009783975.1 Micrococcales bacterium | reverse complement strand
CGACGACGCTCAGCGCTGGGTCGAGGTCACCCAGGTCGAGGTTCCACTTGCCCAGGCCGTCCTCGCCCCACCGGTCACCAAGGGTGCCGCCGGGGACGGCAGCGGCGTCGGTGGCACGGTCGAACAGCACGGTCTTGAACTGCGCGTTGGCCTGGTCGGCCAGGTCAGGCACGTCGGCGGCGGTGAGGAACTTGCCGACGACGGTGCTGCCGTCGCTGCGTTTGTCCAGAGTGACCAAGAACGGCGCGTCGGTGAAACGCGTGACGTAGTCGGCGAAGTACGCCGTCGTACGGTCGACGAAGAACTCTTTGAGGATCGTGCGGCCCATCGCCATGGCCAGCGCACCGTCGGTGCCTGGCGCCGGGGCCATCCACTCGTCGGCAAACTTGACGTTGTCGGCGTAGTCAGGGCTGACCGCGACGACTTTCGTGCCCTTGTAGCGCACCTCGGTCATGAAGTGCGCGTCTGGGGTGCGCGTGACCGGGACGTTCGAACCCCACATCATCAGGTAGCCGGCGTTCCACCAGTCGGCGGACTCCGGCACGTCGGTCTGGTCGCCCCACACCTGCGGGCTGGCCGGCGGCAGGTCGCAGTACCAGTCGTAGAAGCTCAGCAGCGTCCCGCCGATGAGCGCGAAGAAGCGTGTGCCCGAGGCGAACGAGACCATCGACATCGCCGGGATCGGGGTGAACCCCACGCACCGGTCAGGACCATAGGTCTTCACGGTGTACACGTGGGCGGCGGCCTGGATCTCCTGGGCCTCGTCCCACGAGGTCCGTTCGAACCCGCCTTTGCCGCGGGCGCGTTTGTACTCGCGGGCCTTGTCAGGGTCTTCGACGACCGAGCCCCAGGCGTCGACCGGGTCCATCCCCTGGGCCCTGGCGGCGCGGTAGTGCCCGAGCAGCACCGAACGCACGTAGGGGTAGCGCACACGACCCGGGGAGTAGGTGTACCAGGAGAACGACGCACCGCGCGGGCAGCCGCGTGGTTCGTACTCCGGAGAGGCAGCACCGACCGTGGGGTAGTCGGTCGACTGGTGCTCCCAGGTGATCAGACCGTCCTTGACGTACACGTCCCAGGCGCACGAACCGGTGCAGTTGACACCGTGGGTCGTGCGGACGATCTTGTCGTGGCTCCAGCGGTCGCGGTAGAACCGCTCCCACGTCCGGTCTGGGCGCTGGGTGGTCGTGCGGCCCGTGGCGTCCACGGCCTCGCGCCGGACCAGCCCTCGGGCCCGCATCATTGTCAGCAAGGGCGCGGAGACGGCAGTCATGGGTCAGCTCTTCGCCTCGGCACCCTCGCGGGTGTAGAACCACCAGTCGATGACGGCGCACACCACCGCCAACAGCAGCACGATGACGAACACCGGGATGATCTTCTGGCCGAAGTTGCCGCTGCTTCCCGACAGCTGGTTCATCGGGTAGCTGAACATGAACGGGCCGAACGCGGCGATGGCGGCGGTCCACCCGATGACCCCGCCGGCCTGGCGTGGCGGGAAGATCATCGGCATCTGCTTGAAGGTCGCGGCGTTGCCGACCCCGGCGAAGAAGAACAGCGAGAGCATACCGACGAGGAACAGCCCCAGCGGCACCTCGCACTTGGCGATCTGGGTGATGACACCCTCGTCGTTCCGCGCGAGCTCTTCCTCAGGGATCATCCGCGTGCCGTTGAGGGCCGCGATGACGATGAGCGCCGAGCCCCCGATCCCGATCGCCGAGACCAGGGTCCAGATCCCGCCACCGAACCGGTCGCACAGCGGCCCCCACAGCACCCGGGACATCGACCCTGTGAACGCCCCGAGGAATGCGATCGTCGCACCACCGAGCCAGGCGACCTTCGGCACCGAGGGGACCATGTTGTTGAGCATCATGCCGAACGTCCCAGCGAGCCCGGAGAAGCAGCCGAACGTCAGGACGTAGATGAGTGTCATCAACCAGGTGTGCTTGTTGCGGAAAATATCCATCTGGCTGGCGAAGTTCGCCTTGATCGGCACAGTCTTCAGCACGATGTACGCGAGGAACGCAGCGAGCACCAGGAGCACGAGGATAAACGCGGGCGCTGTCTGCAAGAATGTGAGGCCCTCAGCGTTCGCCTTTGCCTTGGGGATGACCTTGCCCGGGCCGAAGATGCCGATCGAGATCAAGATGCCTGGGGTGAGCAGCTGGACGACCGACACGCCGAAGTTCCCGATCCCGGCCTGGAGCCCGAGCGCCACCCCCTGCTTCGACTTGGGGAAGAAGTAGCTCGTCGAGGGCATGTAGCCAGAGAACACGCCACCACCGATACCGGTGAGGAACGCCAGGCACATCATCCACTTGAACTGGCCTTGGAGGGCTTCTGCGGGCTGCACGAGCGTGAAGACCCAACCGATCATCGGGGCCCACAGGGCGACCGTCGACCAGATGACCATCTTCCTCGTGCCGAAGATCGGCGGGAAGAACATCCAGACCAGGCGCAACGTCCCGCCTGCCAGGCCGGGCATCGCCACGAGCCAGAAGCCCTGGGACTTGTCGACGATCTGGGCGTTCTGGAGCATCGGCGCGATGACCGACACCATGAACCAGACCATGAAGCCGAGGGTCAGGGAGAAGGTCGTGGTCCACAGCGTGGCCCAGGCGAGCTTGGAGTCCCAGCGTTCGGGATCTTCGGGGTTCCAGTCGGTGAGTTCGTGCGAGCCACGCTGTGCCTGGACGGGGTTGGTCATGGTGGTGCCTTCGGACGTAGCGGGACAGATCGGCCTGACGGGACCATTGATACCATTTAAACGACGTAGTGCACAAGGGGTCCGGTGAGCTCGACCGGTTCGGCGGACGAGCACCCCACGCGGCGCTGGCGGGCACTGGTGCCACGAGGCTACCGCAGCTGTGTCATCCCTTGTCAGGACTTGCTTCTGGTCCGCCTGCAGCACGGTTCCACGACCCAGACCGCCCACCAGACTTCGCCTCGAGCCGCACGTGCCCGATCCACGTGTGCTTGTCTAAGCCTTTGACCATATCCACAACCGTGAGGGCGGCGACCGACACGGCCGTGAGCGCCTCCATCTCCACACCGGTGCGGTCGGCGGTGCGGACCGTCGCGGTCAGCGCCACCCCGGTGTCGAGCACCTGCGCGTCGAGGACGACACCGTGCACCGCCACCGGGTGCGCCAGGGGCACGAGGTCAGGGCACCGTTTGGCAGCAGCGATCCCGGCGACCCGTGCCACGGCGAGCACATCGCCTTTGGGGACCTGCTGGTCGCGCAGGGCCGCCACGACACCAGGCGCACAGTGGACGAACCCGGTCGCGGTCGCGGTGCGGACCGTTGGTGCCTTCGCGGTGACGTCGACCATCCGCACGTGCCCAACCTCGTCCAGGTGCGTCAGCGGTGGTGTGCCTGGTACGTCGTCCACGCCTGGCCCTGCCGGTCAGCGGGCGTCGCGCACGGGCACCGACGCCACGGTCGTGCTGGGCGGGATGTCGAGCACACCGACGCACTGCCCGACGCTGGGCGTCAGCTCGGTGAGGCGGTACTGCGACCGCAACTCTTCCAGGGCGCCGTTGACCAGGCCGGCGTGCAGCTGGC
Organism: Micrococcales bacterium; assembly: GCA_009783975.1. Lineage (GTDB taxonomy): Bacteria > Actinomycetota > Actinomycetes > Actinomycetales > Cellulomonadaceae > Cellulomonas. The sequence goes on along the minus strand of WRCL01000045.1, from coordinate 5,638 downwards.
ACGCGACACCCAGGTGCCGCTGGCCGGCGACGACGAACGGGCAACGGTGCAACCACAGCCGTCGGTGGTGGTTGTCGCGCTCGAGCTCGGGGGCGAACCCGAGCTCGTCGAGCATGGTGAGCACACCAGAGGTGACCTCACCCTCGTCGACGACGGCGAACGGCGGGGCCTTGACGGTCAGGAACCGGCCCCACTCCTGCCCGACCCCGTACAACCAGCCCCTGGCGTCAGGGTTCGTCTCGGCGACCGCTGCGGCGAGGATCTGCGCGAGCTGGGCAAAACCGGCCGGCTGCTCACGCGGCAGCTGCGGCGCCGCGCAGGTGTACACCACACGCGGGCGCCCCGGGCCGGGCCGCGCTTCGATCTCGCGGCGTGCGAGGGTGGCGTAGACCAGCGACTCCAGGTGGAACCGTGCGGTGTTCACGTGGACGCCGACCTGCTCGGCGATCTCGGCGACCGACAACGGCTCGTCGGCCTCGCGCAGCAACGTGATGATGTGGGTGCGTCGGTCACCGGGGGCACGACGGGTACCCACGTCGTATGACGTCTGGGCAACAGTCACCGTAGCCTCCGGGTTTATTGCGTGAATACTGTGAAAACCAGCCTAGCACCGTGCAAGGTCGGGGCCAGTGTGCCCAGCGGGCTATACATCAGGCTCACCGACGTGGGGCGCCGGTGTGTGCAGAGGCACAGACGTGACGACCTCGGCGGGCACCGGGCTGAGGACGCCCACGCACCGGTGCGGGGAGACCTGCGGGGCCAGGTGGGTCAGACGGTACGCTGAGCGCATCTCTTCCAACGACCCGTTGATCATCCCCGCGTGCAGCTGGCACACGACGTCAGGGTAGGCGTTCGCGGTCTGGGCGAAGGGGCAGTTGTGCAGCACCAGCGACGGCTGGCCCTCGTCAGAGTGCTCAAGCTCAGGGGCGAACCACAACGCGTCGAGCTTGTCGACGAGGCGGTTGGTGATCTCCGACTCGTCGATGGTCACGTACGGGGGGACCTTCGTCGTCAGGTAGCGCCCCCACTCCTGGCCGACCTGGTACAACCACGGACCAGCGTCCGGGTCCGCCTCGGCGACCGCGGCGGTGAGCATCTCTGCCAGCAGGCGGAACCCCTGCGCACGTTCGTGGGTCTGGTTCGGCAACGTCCCTGTGTACACCACACGTGGACGGCCCGGGGCGGCCCTGGCCTCGGTCTCACGGGTCGCCATCCCCGAGTAGACCAACGACTCCAGGTGGAAGCGCGCGGTGTTGACGTGGATACCCACCTGCTCAGCGACCTCGGCGACCGACATCGGCTCACGTGAGTCACGGAGCAGCTGGATGATGTGCGTGCGGCGTCCGCCGCTGTCGGAGCGGCCAGTGGTCCCGTCGTAGATCGACGGTTGCTGGTGCGTGGGCATGGTCCTTCGTCTTTGTTACGGTGAAACCAGCCTACACGCTACCCCCGGGGGTACCGACTGGTGAGACCACGCCCAGAGGCCCCTGCGCAGGTCAGGTCCAGCCGTCGTCGCGGGTGCGGGTCGGCCACGGCCCGGCGAAATACCCGGGTCGGGTGACAGCCGCGACCGCGCCGGGTTCGGTGCGCACGAGCGCCGCGACGGCGTCGGCGAGGTCGGCCAGGGTCGCCGGCCAGGAGTCCGGCTGGCAGTACCCGGTCGGGTCGAGCTCTTCGAGGGCGACGACCGGCACCGGCGCCCCAGGCACGACCGGGTCGGGCAGACGGCGCCACGGCGACCCAGGCAGCAGCAGCACCTCGCCGTCGTCGCGGTGGGCCGACAAGGCCGACACGTCCCGGCCGCTGCGCGTGAGCAGGACGAGCAACGTGCGGACCGTGAAGTTCTCGGTCGCGGCGAGCACGTCACGCGAGGCTGCGACAACCTCGGTGAGCACACCCAGGGCGGGGACGTCCTGGGCTGGGCCATCCAGCCCGCGCAGGACGATCCCCCCGGTCGGGGGCAGCTTGGCCAGTGCGTCGACGAGCTCGTTCACCGCTGCCTCGCGAAGATCTCCCAGCGGGACTCCGCCGGGTTCCAGTGCCGGGCGACGACCTCCAGGTCGGCTGTGGGGCGTCCAGCCTCGTCGCGGTAGTGCGACAACGACGCCGAGTCGGTGCCTGGCTTCCAGTCGACGTGGACCTGGGCGTTCCCTGCCTGGTCATGGGTGAGCAGCCCCGGCGGCAGCTGCTGGCCGAGCCGGACCGTCTCGGCCTGGTCCAACGTTGTCGTGTGCACTGTGCGCAGGTCGGTCTCGGGCAGCCGGGCCAGCTCGGCGAGGGTGCCGCCAACCTGGCTGGGCGCACCCAACCCCGGCGTGTCGGCGCCCGTGTCGCCGCGGGTGTACTGGTGGACGGCGGTGACCTCCTCGGCGCTGAGCGTGCCGTGGCGGGCGGCGACCGTCGCCGCCCACGGGCCAACCTCACCTGTGGCGCACGGGTGCGGCACGTCAGAGATATCGGGCAGGGCGGTCGTGTGCGCCCGTGCGAGGCTGTCGTGGAACCCCGCCGTCCTGACCGCGGGACAGCGTCGAACAACACCTGCGCGCGCCCGAGCACACCAGTAAGGTCGGTCATGAGGCCACCCAGCTCACGCAGGGAACCGACGAGCGCGGTGATCGAGGCCCCGACGTCTTCGGCGGCCTGGACGGTCAGCGCTGTCGTGTGCTCGACCAAGGCTGCGGTGCTCGCCCCGGCGGCGTGCTCAGCGAGCACCGACGTGACGATACCGTCGAGCGCGTCGCGGGTGGCACCGCGCACCGAGGCTTGCAGGGTCACAGCGGTCTGCAGGCCCGAGGAGATCCCTTCGGCCCACGCCGCTGCGCCTTCGACGTGCACCGACACATCTGTGGCCAGGCTGCGGTAAGCGTCGGCGGCGTCACCGGCGACACCGGCGAGGTCGGCTGCGACCGTCTGGTCCATCTGTCCGGCGGCCGTGGACATCGCCAGCGCCACCTGCGCCCAGTCCTGGCAGAACGTGCGCACCTGCTCGGTGTCGGCGGTGAGGTCAGCCAACCAGGACGGCAACGGGTCCAGGAACTGCACGAGCCAGCCCAGCCCTGCGCCGTGGAGGTCCTCCAGCGGGTCCGGGCCCTCGTCGGGGCTGAACGCGAACGCGCCAAGGCCGCCAGCCACCCACGACCCGTTGCTCATCGCCGTGGCAAGCACGTGGCCGTCGACAAGGACACCGTGGGGCTGCGCCGGGCCCGGTGCGTTCATGTGGTCCCCCCTCACGTCGGACACCGTTATCGTGCCACGTTGTTGGCGCCTGTGGGGCCCGTTTGGCCACACAACGGCGCGGCGGGCCCGTGTCGGGCCCACACAGGTGCCGGCTGGCTCTTTGCTGCCTCGCTGACCAGAGGAGACAATGGCCCCAGCTGCACCCCAGCCCGCAGCACCACATGCACAGCGAATCCAGTTCGCCCGACGACAGGACGTAGCAGTGGACGACGTCAGGCGGGCCCGGCCCCGCCGGGTCCCCGCAGCGGTCTCGCGTGTCGGGCTCGTCGCGCTCGTCGCCCGACGGCTACGTGGCTGCCAGGAGATCGACGAGCTTGCGCAGGTCGTCGCCGAGTGCACCGTCGAGCTCGTCGACCCCCACCAGGTCGTCGTGTCGCGGGTGTCCGACGACCGTGCGTGCACCGTGTGGTCGGTGCGCCCAGCCGCCGAACCCGCCGACGAGGTGTGGACCGTCGCGAGCTGGCCACCCCTGCGCGAGATCCTCGACGACCGCACGACGTGGCGGTCCTGGGACGGTGCTGGTCGGGGTCCGTCGGCCCTGGCCCAAGGACCTGTTGCCGCGAGCGTGCCGGTCGTGGTCAACACCACCGTGTGGGGGCTGGTGACGATCACCGGCGAGCATTTCGACGACGACGACGTCGCCCTCGTCGAGGTTGTCGCAGCCCTGGCCGCTGCGGCTCTGGTCCGGCTGGACTTTGACCACCAGGTCCAGCACATGCTCGTCGAAGACCCGCTCACCGGCCTGGCCGACCGGCGTGTGGCTGACGCTGCCGCCGACGCCGCTCTGCAGTCGGGGGTCGAGACGTGCATCGTCATGTGCGACGTCGACGGGCTCAAACAGGTCAACGACCAGCTCGGCCACGGTGAGGGCGACGAGCTGTTGCGCCTGGTCGGCGAGGTGCTGCGCCGCGCCGCCGAAGAGCTGCCCGGCTCCACCGCCGCACGGATCGGCGGCGACGAGTTCTGCCTCGTCGTCCCCGGCTGGCCGCGGGGCACCGTCACCGGGGCCATGGAGCAGACCGTCGAGCGTTTCGCGCTGCCGCACGGTGCGGCGATCTCCTGGGGGGTGGCGAGCTCGGTCGGCGAACGTGTGACCGTCTCGAGCCTGTTCCGTGCCGCAGACTTCGCCCAGTACCACGTCAAACGTGCCCGGGCCCGGCGCCGGCAGCTGGCGTTGCCGCGTGCGGTCGACCCGACGACCACTGCCCAGCAGCTGCTCAGCCGGGCCGTGCCAGCCCTCGTCGCCGGACGCGGCGAGCTTGGCAGGGTGTGCGCGTTGGCGGCGACGGCTGCTGACACCCTCGGCGGCGGGGAGTGGACCGTCCTGCGTGCCGGGGCCGGCCCGGCGATGGTCGTCGCCCGCGGCGGGAGCCCGTCAGGCGAGGACGACCCTCCTGGGACGGTCACCGTCGCTGTCGACGGGTGGCAGATCGAGGTCGGGGCGTCGATCGAGAGCTCTCACCACCCCGAGGTGACCACCGCGTTGCGCGCAGCGATGTACATCGCCCTGCACCCACCAGAGTAGGCAGCACGGTTCGCCGCTGCTGTCACACCACAGCCGGGACCCGGGCCCCCACAGCGCGCAGGACGAACGACTCGACCTGGGCGATCGTGCGCGCCCGGTCGTTGTCGGGGTTGGTCAGCGCGCGGCTGGACAGGCACGACATCACCAGACGTACGGTGAGGTCGACGTCTTGTGCGGGGAACGCCCCAGCGGCCATCCCACGTTCGAGGACACCGGCAAGGATCCGTTCGACGAGCACGACATGCCCGCGCACCTGGGCGTGGGTCTGGGCAGAGATCACCTGCCGCAGGTCTGGACCAGGGGCGAAGTGGAAGTTCCGCTTCAGCACCAGCTGGGCGTGGATGTACGTCCGCAGCTGGTCGACGGGGTTGTCGATCCCGATCAAGGCAGCATCCAACGCCTTGGCCCAGGCGGTCGTCTCGTGCATGACCAGCCCGACCAGCAGCGCCTCCTTGTCGGGGAAGTGGTTGTACACAGCTGTGCGCCCCACCCCGGCACGGGCTGCGACCTGCGACAAGGTCACCGCGTCAAAGCCCTGCTCGACGATGAGCTCGGCGAGCGCCTCGAACAGCCGAGCACGTACCTGCTCGCGGTGCTCTCGCAGGGTCGCGCCGATGATCTTAGGCATACCCGCATCGTGCCACGTTCTGGCACCACGCGGGGGCAAACTGCGCACCTTGGTTGAAACAAGTGTGAAAAAAGCCACCTACCTCCCTGCCGCGGCAGCGGCGCTGGACGTGCGCGCAGTTGAAACCAGGGGTATGGCGATCGTCTGTCGCACCCAAAACGCCGGACAGCAGCAGCGTCAGGTGGGGTGCCTGGCGAGGCAGGAGCAGGAGCGTCGCAGCAGCGCCGCGTCCGACGACGACAACGCGG
>WRCL01000044.1 GCA_009783975.1 Micrococcales bacterium | reverse complement strand
CGCCGCCCTGGGCATCCCCACCTTCGCCTGCACCCCCGACCAGTTCCCCGACCTCATGGCCACCGCCCTGCGCCGCGACGACATCGCCGCCTGGGCCGCCGACTGCGACATCAAGCTCGCCCGCCCCAGCGAGAACCCGTAGCACAACGACGAGGGACGAGCTTCGGGGTGAGGGACGAACTTGTATGTTCGTCCCTCACCCCGAAGCTCGTCCCTCACCTCTCTGGCTGTGGCTGGATAGATGCATGACTACACTTATGATAAGTGTACCTATGAGAGCGAGGCTTCCGTGGAGATCCTCCCGCGCCCTGCTGAGATGTTCGACCGTGACCGCGAGTGGGCCGCGCTGTGCGCCTTCGCGCAGGACACCAGCCCCGGCGCGTCGCTGGGGATCGTGTCGGGCCGGCGGCGGCAGGGCAAGACCTTCCTGCTGCGGGCGCTGTGCCAGGCGGCTGGCGGGTTCTACTTCGCCGCGGACGAGGCCGCCGATGCCGAGTCCCTCCACCGCATGGGTGCCGCGCTGGGCAACCACACCGGCACCCCCGCGCCGCTGGCACTCACCGGTTGGGCCGACGTTCTCGACGCGCTCCTGGCACTGGGCCGCGACCACCCCGTCCCCGTGGTCATCGACGAGTTCCCCTACCTCGTCGCAGCCAACCCCTCGTTGCCGTCGATCGTGCAGAACGCCCTGGCCCCGCTGCGCGACGAACGCGACCAGTCCCGCACACGGTTGTTGCTGTGCGGGTCTGCGGTGTCGTTCATGGGCAAGCTTCTCGCGGGGGCGGCACCGTTGCGCGGGCGCGCTGCTCTCGAGCTCGTCGTGCCCACGCTCGACCACCAGCGTGCCGCCCAGTTCTGGGGTGTGGGCGACCCGGTCACCGCGCTGAAGGTCAACGCGATCGTCGGCGGGACGCCCGCGTACCGACGCGAGCTGGTCCGCGACGACGTCCCCGACGGCCCCAACGACTTCGACGCGTGGGTGCTGCGAACCGTCCTGTCGCCGACGAGCCCGCTGTTCCGCGAGGCACGGTACTTGCTGGCCGACGAACCCGGCCTGCGAGACACCGCGCTGTACCACTCGCTGCTCGCCGCCATCGCCTCTGGCAACACCACCCGTGGGCGTATCGCCTCGTTCCTGGGCCGCAAGTCCGGCGATCTTGCCCACCCATTGAGGGTGCTCGAAGACTGCGGGCTCATCATGTGCGAGCCCGACGCGTTCCGCGACAACCGTACGACGTTCCGCATCGCCGAGCCGCTGATCACGTTCCACCACGCGGTCATGCGCCCGGTCTGGGCCGACCTGGAGCACACCCGCGACCCGTCCCGGCTGTGGCAGGCGGCCCAGACGCGGTATGTCAGCAACGTCCTGGGGCCGCACACCGAGCACATCGCACGGTACTGGCTGCGCCACCTGGCACCCCAGGGCGTCCTCGGCGAGCTGCCGGCCGCGGTGGAATCTGGGACAGTCAACGACCCCGCGGCCCGGACCACCCACGAAGTCGACATCGTCGCCACCGCGTACGCCGACAACGGGCCGCGTCGGATCCTGGCGATCGGGGAGGTCAAGTGGGGTGAGACCATCGGGCACCCACACCTGGACCGGCTGCGGCACATCCGTGCCCTCTTGGCCGCCCAGGGCCGCCCCGGCGCCGCCGGTTGTCGGCTCGTCCTGGCTTCGATGACCGGCTTCACCGACGACATCACCAAGCACGCCCGCCGCACCGACGATGTCGTCCTGGTGCACGCCGCCGACCTCTACCTCTGACCAGGACGGTCCGTGTTCCCCTCAGGCGTCCACGTCGTCCCGCTTGCCACACTGCGCGTCTGACCAGGGCCGCCCCGGCGCAGCCGGCTGCCGGCTCGTGCTCGCTTCGTTCACCGGCTTCACCGCCGACCTGACCAAGCACGCCCGCCAGACCAACGACATCGTCGTGGTTCACGCCACCAACCTCGACCTTTGACGCCAGCGTTCGATGCCGCCCCGCGGTCGCGTGACGACCACGCAGGTCACGACTCCCGGCAGCCGATGAACAGCCACTCTGCCCCGAGGACGATCATCACTCGCTTGGGTGGTATGTTGCTGTCTGTCTCGATATGTTCCGCAGGTGGAAGGGGGCTCGCGTGACGGCGATGACTGCGGCGGCTCCGCCGCGCGAGTGGTGGCAGGTGTTCGCGCAGTGGCGTGCCCGGTGGTGGCAGACCCATCCGGTGCTGCACCGGCGGGTGGCCACGGTGCGTACGGTCGGGTTGTGGCTGGCGTTGGTGTACCTGCTCGTCATGCTGGCGGTGGCACCCCAGCTGCGGTGGGGCGTGCGCGCCTGGGTCGGGGCGTGCTGGGTCGCGGTCGCGTGGTTCTTCATCGCGCGGACCAAGACGTTGACCTGGTCGGCGTACATGCGGTTCTTCGCAGTGTGCGGCGCCTGGGCAGCGGTGGTCGTGTGGGTGCTCACTCAGGTCTCGTCGTCGCAGGGGATGCGGGTGGGCTTCACCGGGCCGCGCACGTTCATTGCCGGCGTGGGCGAAGAGGCGCTGAAGCTCGTGCCTTTGGTCGTTGTCGCGATCGCGGCTCCGCGGCGGGTCGCCCGGTTCGCGACGGTGGACTTCGCACTGCTTGGTGTCGCGGCCGGGGCCGCGTTCGCAGGGGTCGAGGAGGCGTGTCGGCGCACCTGGTACTTCGCGTCCGACCCGGTCCACATGGGCATGACGGGGTGGGACCGGGCGATCTACGGCAACCAGCTACCGCCGGGGTGGGTGCGGTTCGGGCTGTGGCCGATCCCGCCGGACTTGTCAAGCGGCGCAGCCGGGTTCGGTGGGCACGTGGTGACCACAGGTATCGTCGCCGCGACGCTCGGTCTTGGGGTCGTGGTCTGGCGCGCCGCCCGTGCGCGCGGACCTGGGGGCTGGGCGGTCCGGTGCGTCGCGGTCGCTGTGCCGGTCGTGGCCCTGGTATCGGTGATGGCTGACCACATGGCCTACAACGCCCACCCCCACCCGGCCAAGGACTGGCTGGACCCGGCGGTCACGGCGGTGCCCTGGTGGTTGCGTGTGCCGTGGTTGTGGCTGGGCAAAGGGCACTACCGGCCCGCGGTCCTCGTGGTCCTGCTCGTGGCATGTCTCCTGGTCGACGGGTTCCGCCTGGCGTCGACACCAGGATCGGCGCTGGTCGATCAACCAGCCTGGTCACCGGTCGCCCGGGCCGGGGCGGGCCTGTCCAGGTGGCACGCCCGGGCCCGCTTGCCCGGCAGGATCGTCGCGAACACCGTCAACGCGGTGCTCGCCGTGGTGTGGACCACCGTGCGCGACTGGGGCCTGGTCATCGCCGCGCACGCCCGCCAGCGCGGCGAACCCCGTCGTGAGGCGCTGCGCCGCGGCGCCGCCGCAGTCTCAGCCCAGCGGGCCCTGCGCGAAGCCGCGATGGGGCACCACGCCGGTCCGGTCCGCGCCTGGCCGCGCGCCCTGGTCGCCCTCGCGGTCCTCGCGGGCCTGCTCGTCATGGCCCTGGTCGTCGCTCCTGATCTGGCGGCGCACACCGACGCGCGCATGCACCACATCGACCCCCGGTGGCTCGCCGGGCTCTTCGACAAGCTCGCGCACCTGTGGGGCGGACTGTCGTTCGGCCAGCAGATCGCCGTCGGCGTCGTCATCGCCGCTCTGGTCGTGCTGTCCGGCGGATCGCTGGGCCTGGCCATGGGTATCGCCGGGGTCGCCACCTGGGGTCTGGACAAGTCCGCCGGCATCGCCACCTTCATCCGCGACCCCAACCAAGCCACCCGCGGCTACATCGCCAACGCCACCCCAGGGCAGGTGGTCGTCGACACCCTCGGGGTGGTCCTGACGTTCGCACCTGGCAACTTCGCCGGGGCAAGCATGGCCCGCGGCGCCCGCACAGCAGCCCGCGAGTTTGCTGACAACCCCAGCGCCGCCCTTGCCCGAGCACGAGCGCGCATGGATGACGCGGGCGCTATCGACCTCGCCTGGTTGCGAAGTGGCAAACCGGTGCCCCTGGCGGATGGGACTGCGCATGAGATACTCACACCGGCCCAACAGATCGCCGAGGCTGCCCGATACCAGTCGTTGCATCGCTCGCCCCTCCTTGGCGGGAACGCGAGTGGCACCGCATACCAACTCCGCATCTACGGGAACAACGAACGCGAGATTATTCTCCCTTCCGGAAGAAGCGTTTTTCCCGACGGCTTTCGGAGCGAATATGGTGCCATCGGCGACGCGAAACTCTCTGTGGGCGCCTCTGGATCGTCGTTCTATGCCCCAGAGCCCGGGTCTAGCCTCGAAAGGATAGCAATCATCCAGACCGACAAGAAACTCGCGGCGTTCGACGAGGCCGCGAAGACGTTTGGAGGAACCGGAGTGATCGAGTACACGACCAACTCAGCAGAGGCGGCCGCGTTCTTGGAGGGCCGGATGGCCGCGCTTGGTATCCATGGGTATGTGATTATTGTCCCGTAGGGAGGCACATTGTTTGACATTACAGTCGGGATCCTCGACGGCCCTTATCTTTTCAGTGCAGACATTCTGCTCGAAGCTCTGCGGAACGTCTGGCCTGCGTCGGTGTACAGACCGGCGCCTCTGGGAACGCCGTACGGAGGCCAGTGCCAGATCGTTGAACAGAGGCAGATCCTCGGGACGGTGGACGCGCATCAATTCGATGCCGTGCTTCCCGTGCAGGCCACGGATGACGATGTGGCCGCGAGAATGATATCGATCATCACACACCTTCCGGGGTTCCCTCCGGACGGCTCGGTGATGGTGGCCGAGTGGGCCGACTGCCTGCTCCAGCCAAGGCCGACAATGACACCGGCCGAGGTCCTCTCCCTCGTGCGTGCGGGCACATGGCCTGACCGGTGGCGGGTCGGAGAGCACACACGACCCCGCCACATGTGGTTGGCCCCCGCCAGCGCACCCCGACCCCAATACTCCAGCGTCCAGTGGATTGACATGGCCGAACACACGGCCACACTCGTGCCGCAGCCGGGTGTGCTGTACCGGGTGAGGCTCGCAGACGGGACCGAGGTCGACTACTACACGAACGCGCTGGGTCAGATCTGCTACGTCGAGACGGCACAGGCTCGGGTGGGCTGCCGGAACGCCGTGCTCGAGCGTCCCTACCCGGCGGCGACGTTCGTCGTGCACCCGACCGCTGGCATGGACCGGCAGCACAGCCACGTCCTGCGAACCGACGATCGAGGACGCCTCACCCTGGCACTGGTCGAGACCTTGGCCCCGACGCACGACCCGCTCACTGACCTGTTCGGCCGAGGCACCGAGCTCGTCACCGTTCCGGCCATGTTCGCCGCTGTTCGCACACCCACTGCCGACCCCTTTGGGCCCTTGGCGTCCGAACTGGCACAGGCGGTCAACCAAGGCAGCGCTGTCGGATTACGGATCACCGCTGTGCACGACGACTCCGCAGGAACAAGCATCCAGGTCGAGTGGACCATCGACGGACAACCCGGCACCCAGACCATCGCCACCAGGTAGCCGCCACCCAGCACGCTCATCTGGCAAGGAAGGAAGACACTGAGCTCTCTGGGCCGATCTGTGGCCGGGCTCACTCCGGAAGGGAACGTGGTGCTGATCAACCCGTGGGGTCACACGCATCCGAGGCCCGTACGCGTCGACGACTTCCAGAAGCTTTTCAAGATGCTCGATGTCTGGCCGTAGGAGGAAACAACGCCGTGTTTCGCAGGAACAAGATCATCGCCGTCCGGGAAGAGCTCATGCATGCGATCTCGAACCCGGTGGGCATCGACCACGTCGGAGTCATGCAGACAGGCTCTGCCAGGGGCTACACCAGGCTTGCTATCTGCCACGGGGAGATCGGCGCCGGCGACGAAGAGACGGTCGAGGCGTTCGTCGGTGACCTGGTGACGATCAGCGGAGCCACCTGGCGTGTGGTCTCGGTACACGACTGCGACGTCCCTTCTGGTGGCCCGCCCGGCAGCGGGGCGAACCAGGTCGCCGTGGTGCTAGAGATGGACCCTCCGGGGCCCGCCCCGGCGCCTCCCCCGCACGACCCGTTCGTGCCGGCCAAGCACACAGCACCGGCGCCCCGCCACACCTGGGTCACACCCGCTGGCGCCCCGCGCCCCGTGACCCACCAGGCATTCGCGGTGGACCTCGCCGCCCAGCCTGGCACACAGGTCCAACCGCAACCGGCCACTCGGTACGACATGACGCTTCCGGGCGGAGTCGAGGCCCTGTGTTGCACCAACGCGGCCGGGCAGGTCTGCTACGTCGAGACCGTGCCCGGCACGGCCGAACTGTCCAACCCCCTGCTCGCCACTGCCAGGCCCGATGCGACCTACGTCGTGCACCCCGGCGACGGGCGCTACGCCGTGGTGCTGCGCACCGACGCCCAGGCCCGCCTCGTCGAGGTCTTGGCCGACCCGGTGCCCCCGTACGGATCCTTCGGCCACCTCCACGACGCGTTCAACCTCACCCACACACTGGGCGCCTGGCCCGGGCAGGTGAGCACTGCCACCCTGGTGACCGCCGAGCAAGAACCCGCCGCGACCAGCCTGAACGAGCTGACCGCAGACCTTGACGGCTGGATGGAGCACGGCACCGTCTCGGCCAGGGTCTCGGTCGCCTATGACGGAACCAGCCGGGTCCCAGCCGAGTTCCGGATCGACTACGTCGCCGACGGGCAGACGACCACCCAGACCTTCCCCAACACCTGAGGATGCCGTCTTGCCGGTGTTCGGCGGCCCACGGCAACCAGCTGTCCCCGGAGCGGGTGCGGTTCGGGCTGTCGCTGATCCCGTCGGACTTGTCAAGCGGCGCAGCCGGGTTCGGCGGGCACGTGGTGACCACAGGTATCGTCGCCGCGACGGTCGGTCTTGGGGTTGTGGTCTGGCGCGCCGCACGTGCGCGCGGGCCTGCGGACTGGGCGGTCCGGTACGTCGCCGTCGGCGTGCCGGTCGTGGCCCTGGTGTCGGTCCTGGAGGTCCCCGTGCAGAGCACTGCGGTCCCCGAGCACGTCCTGAAGCTGGCCCAGCGCCTGGACGTGATGATCCGTGACACCAGCGGGCTCGTCCACGGACTATGAAGGAGATGACATGATCTTGCGGCCTGTGTACACCAGCGGCTGGACCGGCGGAGACCCGCTGGACGACACCTGGTGGGACGAGGACACAGCCCGGGCAGTCTATGAGCACCTGGTCAGCGGCACAGGCCCCACCCCTGGGTGGCCAGCATCGATGATGATCATCGACGGCACAGGGATGGTCGGCGACGACCTGCCGTGGCGGGGGTGCCGGTGGAGGATCAGCGTGGGGCATGACGGGGCTGGTGTGCGGTGGGACGACGAGCACGGGTCACACCTGCGCTCGACGTCGTACAGCTCCATCGCCGGACGCTGGTTCTTGAAGTCGGTGGCCGACTGGACCTACCCGCCCGGCGACCCCCCGGTGCCCGGTCCGGGAAAGTGGCTGCACACCGACGCCCAGATGTGCCAAATGCTGTCGTTCGACCCGGACGGGACGCTGAAGCTGTCGTTCCAGATCGCAGCCGAGCGGGTCTGGCACCAAGGCACGTCCACCGGGAACACGTTCACCGGCCAGTGGATGGACATCGCGGCGTTCGGGCACTGGGACGACCTGCTCAACCCGGCGAACTGCTTGTGGCCCGACGACCCGTCTCTGGACAAAGACCTCGCGCGGTACTGGGGGCTGGAACCTGCGCCAGGACGTACCACGCCAGGCAACCCTGTGCTGGCCCAGGTCGCCCAGCTGCGGCCCCCCGAGCCGGGAGTGCTGCAGGTCCTGGCGGCTGGGCCTGCCCATGACGACGCACAGGTGCTGGTGTGGGACGGCGCCTCAAACCAGTGGGTTCCCCAAGCCTACCTGCGACGCACATGGGCGGTCCCGCCTGACGCTCCACGTCCTGCGGTCGCCGCGACCGAAGAGATCGACCTGCGCATCGACACTCACGCCCTGGTCACGGCCCCGGCAGAGACCCGGCTGATCCTGACGATGGAGGCAGGCATCGTCGCGGACTGCTACACCGACAGCAGCGCAATGGTCCGCTACGTCGAGACCGTGCAGGCCACACCGTTCGTGCCCAACCCGTTCATCGACGTCACACCCGAGAAAGACGCCACCTACGTGCTGCACCCGCCGTGCCCAGGCCCGGCGCTGGTGCTGCGCACCGACGCCCGCGGGCGTCTCGTCCAGGCCCTGGCCTACCGGGCGGCACCTGTGCTCGGCCAAGGCTGCCTGCACCCCCTGGCCCAGCTGCTCGGAGGCGGGATCACCCGCATCAGCATCGACGCGATGCTCGACGCGGCAACCCCAACGGCGCAACAAGGACTGACCGACCTCGCCGAGAGGCTGCGCGTCGCAACACAGAACGGCGCCAGCCTGACGGTGCAGATCACGGCGTCCTACGACGGGGACAGCAGCACCGCGTCGGGGATGCGCGTCGACTACACCATCGACGGCAACGTTGGCAGCGAGTCGTACCGATAGGGCGGCGCGATGATCTTATGTAGCGTCGACGACTCGCCCATCCTCGATCTCGAAACCGTGGCACGGGCGCTCACCCCACTGTTTCGCGATGGATCTATCTCGGGGCCTCGGTACGTCAGTTCCCCGGATGTTGAAGGGACGCTCGACGTCGATCCGTCGGACGGACCTTCCTTTTCGGTTGAACTGAGCCGAGACCACAGCGGCGTGTCTATTGACGGACTGTTCGAGCAAAACGAGTTGGTAGCGGCCGCTCTGCGCGCTGCAATTCCTCCCGCGGCGCCCCGGATCGTTGTCATCGAACCTGCACGCGGAACTTTTGCAGAACTGCCCAAAGGAATCACTGCTTCCGAGCTTGCGATGAGTTGGCAGGACGTCCAGGAGTTCGACGAGAAAGGCCCGACCAGGCGAAGCCCCGCACCTGAGTGATCGAATCTTCGCCATGGCGGACCACGTGCCCTCCTCGAGCACGTCCTGGCCCAGCGCCTGGACGTGATGATCCTCGACAGCAACGGGCTGTCGCTGCAGATCAACGCTGACGACATCAGTTCTTCTGGAACGCGGGCATGGTGCGGGCGAGGATCGCGGCGCGTGGCTGAGGTGCGGGCGGCGTGGGTTGCTTCATGACAGGCGGCGTCGAGCATTCGAGAAGGTGACCACCGCCAGTCGCCTCCCACAGGGCGGCTCTGGGCTGGCCAGCCCCCTGGCGGGCTCGGCCGACGGGACCGGCTGGGCGCCGCTGGTCGTCACCGTTCCGGCCATGTTCGCCGCTGTTCGCACACCCACTGCCGACCCCTTTGGGCCCT
>WRCL01000043.1 GCA_009783975.1 Micrococcales bacterium | reverse complement strand
CGTGGTCTCAGAGGTGTCCGGCAGCTGCGAGCTGATGCGGGCCACGGCTGTGGTCAGGCGCTGGTTCGCCATGTCCATGTTCGTGCCGTACTCGAACTCGACAAGCGTCATCGACACCGACGGCCTGGCGGTCGTGCTGATCGACTTCACGCTCGGGACACCGCGGATCGCTGCCTCGACCGGCTCGGAGACCTGCTCGGAGACAACCTCCGCGGCGACCCCGGGGTACGTGGCGATGACGATCGCGATGGGGAAGTTGATCGACGGGAGCAGCTCACGTTTGAGCGAAGCCATGGAGACCGCACCACCGAAGACGATCGCCAGCGAGAGCAGCAGCACCACGGCACGGTTGCGCAGCGAGAGCCGGGCGAGTCGGAACACAAGGACCTCCGGGGAGCGACGGGGTTGTCCAGCACTGGGACACTGCGGTGAAGCCGGGTGGCCGCCGGACGCTCTGTCCGGTCGTCAGCCGCGAGCCAGATGTTAGCCTAACCCTAAGAAGTTTTCGAAGCTCGCCGCTCCGTCGACGGCGACACACCCCGCGGAAGGTTCACCGGTGACGCCCACCCGGCAGCGTTTGCTCGACGACCTCGCCGAGGTCCACGCCCAGTTCCAAGAGGCGATGCTCCCCACCCAGCTCGACCGCCTCGCCGAACGGCCCCTCACCTTCCACCAGCTGCGCCTTCTGACGTTGCTGCTCGTCGACGGCCCAGCCCGCCCCGGCGAGCTCGCCGCCCGCCTCGGGGTCTCCGGTGCGAGCCTGTCAGGGATGCTCGAACGTATGACGGCCGCCGGCCTGCTCACCCACGAGACCGTCCCCGGCGACGCCCGCGGCCGTCTGGTCCGCCCCACCGACACCGGCCGCGCCGCCGTCAGCGACCTGCTGCTCGCCCCCGTCCCCGACCCCCGCTGGATCACCGACGGCTTCACCGACGACGAGCTCGCCGCCCTCCTCGTCGGCCTGCGAGCGATCCTGCGCGAACGCCACCGGTAACCCAGCACCTGGCCCGCGAGACGAGAAAGGTCGGACAGCATCTGCGGATTTGCGACCGTCCGCGAGTTCGATAGCTTGGCGGCGAGATCGACAGATAAACTGTCGAACTCACCACCAAACTGTCGAACTCACTACCAAACTATCGAACTCACCGCGGTGTCCAGAGCGCAGTGGCATCCCAGGTTTGGTGCAGCAGTGGCGAGGACAGTGGGGACGGTTCTGATTGTCTCTGTCAGATCTGTGACACGCTGATCCCCACTGTCCTGTCGCGCTGACCAGGAAAGACACAGGAACCGTCCCCACTGTCTTCAGGGTTCTTCGGGGGTGATGGAGGCCAGTTCGCGGGTGACGCGCTGGAGCTCGGCGGTGAGGTTCTCGCGGGCGGCTTCTTCCCAGGGGCGGGCGCAGGGAGAATGGTAGATCGCCTTGCGGGCGAGCAGGCCGGTGATGGTCGCGCGGCGGGCGCGCAGGAATTCGACGTCGGGGACGTCGGCGTACTCGTCGCGGACGTTGCGCAGGTAGGTTCGGTATTTCTGCGGTTCGCTGGCCAGGACGCCCAGGTCGGCGTCGCACAAGACGGTTGCGTCGGTGTCAGTGGGGTCTGGGTCGTGGGCGACGAGGACGGCGACGAGGTCCCCGACGCGGCACGCCCGGGCCTCGGGCACCCCTAGCGCGAGGAGCTCGGTGACGGCGAACGCGGCGGACGTCGCCTCGTCCTCGCAGCCGCGGGTCGACCCGGTGAGGATCTGCACGTCGAACACCGCCCCGTGGTACCACGCCCCGAGGCGGACGAGCTCTTGGTCGTGCGTGCCCTGGTCAAGCTCGTCGACGCGGGCGAGCACGTGCAGCAGGTGGCGCACCGTGTGGAACTGGCGGTGCGGCACCGACCAGCGTTCGAGCAGCCGGTCGGCGGCGGCGTGGATCTGCGGCATCGTCACTGTGGCGCCCACGGCGACGACGCTCCTGGTAAAGGCAGGGACCAGCCACCCAGGTGCGTCCGCGACAGTCATAGGCCCGCCTTCTCGTGCGCCAGGCACCGACGCCGTGCGGCGCCGTGCTGTCGTCGTTCCCTCGTCGTCGTCCCTGCGTCTGGCGCCACCGCCACCGGGCACGCGACGCGGTCGGAGCACTCATCGTAAGCCCACCAACCGGTGCATCGGCGTCACCGGGCACCACCGCACGTGGGGCAGGACCCTGGCATGTCAGGGCCTTGCGCGGGCATCGACCTCACCGGGCACACAGCCCCTGCCCGCGCAGGACGCTCGCGCGTCAGGGTGCTGGGGCTGTCGCCGGCGGGCCCGGGTGGGCCAGGGGGATGCGCACCCGGACGGTCGTCCCACCGCCGTCGGTCGCCGTGACAGCAACGTCACCGTGGTGGGCGGCGACGACCGCTGCGACGATCGCCAGGCCCAGGCCTGCCCCACCAGAGTCGCGGGTACGTGAGGGGTCCACCCTGTAGAAACGTTCGAACACGCGCGCGGCGTGCTCAGGGGCGATCCCCGGACCGTGGTCGCGCACCTCGACGACCCCGGCCCGGGCGGCGTGGTCGAACCCCACCGCCAGCTCGACACCGGTGCCTTCGGGGGTGTGGGCGACGACGTTGCCGACGAGGTTGGTCAGGACCTGGCGCAGCTGGTGCTCGTCGCCGACGACCAGGCACGGGGCGATCTGCCCGTCGAGCCCCACGAGGCTGACCGTCCGCGATGCGTCCAGGGCGTGCAGGTCCGAGGCTGCGTCGCCGGCGACGACGACGAGGTCGACCACGTCATGGCGCACCGGACGGGCGTTGGCCGGGTCGGTCTGGGCCTGGTCGAGGCGGGTGAGGGTGAGCAGGTCTTCGACGAGCACACCCATGCGCTCGGCGGACTCTTCGACCCGTGTGAGGGCTTCGCGGGCGTCCAGGGCCGTCGGCCCGCCGGTGCGGTACAGCTCGGCGTACCCACGGACCGCGGCCAGGGGGGTGCGCAGCTCGTGGGAGGCGTCGGCGACGAACTGGCGCATCCGTGCCTGCGACGCGCCACGGGCAGCGAAGGCCTGCTCGATCTGGGCGAGCATCCCGTTGAGGGCTGCGCCGAGCCGGCCCACCTCGGTGCTCAGCGGGGCCTGTGGCACCCGTTGGGACAGGTCCCCGGCCGCGATCGCCGCAGCCGTCGCCTCGATCTGGCGCAACGGCCGCAACGACCGTCGCACCGCCAACGCCCCAGCCAGCGCGCCGACGACGACGATGAGGACCCCAGAGCCGAGCAGCACGAGCGTCATCTGCCGCGTCGTCTGCTCCACGTCGCCCAGGGGCAGCGCGACGACGACCGCCCCAGCCTGCTCATGGTTGACCTGCACCGGGTAGGCCACAGCACGCCACGACGCCGACGATCCCTGGGCGCCGACGGTAAACGGCCGCTGCCCGGTGGCCTGCGCGGCCTGTGCGCTCAGGGCGGGCAGGTTCGGCAGGCCGTGACGTTCGGCGACCGGGTCGGCGATGTACAAGGCCGCCTCGTCGCCGAGCGCGACGAGCACCGCGTAGTCGGTGGGCAACGGGCCGCGCTGTTCACCAGCAGCGCGCCACAACGTCGAGCGGGCCGTCGCCTCGCCCTGGGCGACGAGCTTGGTGTCGACCTGGTCGACCAGGACCCGCCGCAGCAGCGTCGCCGACGCGACGCCTGCCAGCACCAGCCCTGCAGCGATGAGCACAGTGGTGACCGCCGCCAACCGCACCCACAGCGGCCACCGCGCCGCGAACCCCCACCGTGCCCGGCGCTGGGCGGCCTGCTCTGGGGACGGTGGTCCTGGTGCGTGGGGTGGCGGCCCGGTGGGGTGGGGTGCCGGCACGTGGGGTGCCGGTGGGGCTGGTGGTGCGGGGGTGGGCGGGGCAGGGTGCGTCGTGGGTGCGGGGGTGGGCCCAGGTGCTGGCGCACCAAGGACCGGCGGCCCACCGTGGGCAGGCAGGGGCAGGTCGGGGGTGGTCATCGCGCCTCGCGGAGCATGTAGCCCACACCACGTCTGGTGTGGATGAGCGGGGGCAGCGCGGTGCCGTCGGCGTCGCGGTCGACCTTGCGGCGCAGGTAGCAGATGTACGACTCGACGATGTTCGCGTCGCCGACCCAGCTGTAGCTCCACACGTGGTCAAGGATCTGCGTCTTGGACAGCACCCGCCCAGGGTTGGCCATGAGGAAGCGCAGCAGCGAGAACTCTGTGGGCGACAGGTCGATGGCGCGTCCGGCGCGGCGCACCTCGTGGGCGTCGTCGTCGAGCTCGAGGTCGGCGTAGCGCAGCACGGTCTCAGGTGCCCCAGCGGTGCGCGCGAGGATCACCTTGATCCGGGCGACGACCTCTTCGAGGCTGAACGGTTTGGTCACATAGTCGTCGCCGCCGATGGTCAGCCCGGTGACCTTGTCGGCGGTCGCGTCGCGGGCGGTCAAGAACAGCACCGGCGCGCGTTGGCCACGTTCGCGCATCCGCCGGGTCACAGCGAAACCGTCGAGGTCGGGCAGCATGACGTCGAGCACGACGAGGTCTGGTTCGTCATCGGCCGCGGCGGCGAGCGCGCTGCGCCCGTCGGCGGCTGTCGCGACGTCAAAACCTGCGAAGCGCAGGCTCGTCGCGAGCAGCTCACGGATGTTCGGCTCGTCGTCGACGACGAGCAGCCGGGCGTTCATGGACACCAGTGTGGGGCCAGAACCTGGGAGCTGCCTGGGTGCGACGCCACCTGGCGCGGACATGCCCTACAGCACGTGCAGCAGCCAGGCGACCAACCAGGGCGTGACGACCCCCCCGGCGATGACCAGCGCGCTGGTCGTGCCCGGGCCCAGGTGCCACCACCGGCGGCGGCGGCGTGGACGGGGCCGGCGCTCAGGGGCAACCGTGGCAGGTTCGCTGGTCAGCGCTTCGGTCTCGGGCGGTTCGGCGACGACCGGCTCGTCAGGCACGTCGGGCAGCGGTGCTGCCATGTCAGGTTCAGCGTCGGCCGGTGCGCCCGGGCGGGGCACCTGGGCGGCCCGCGGGGTCGCCAGGGGGTTGAGACGGTCACGCAGGTAGGCGCTGACCAGGACGACCTCCAGCGGGGTGAGCACCGGGTCCATCGACGTCAGCCAGGTCTCCAGCTGGTCGGACTCGACCGTCGCGGCACGGGTCGGTGGTTCGGCGCCCGGGGGGACGACGAGCACACCACGGACCGTGCGCCGGTGGCGCGGAGCGACGAGCGCAGTGACAGCCGACGTCGCGCACGACAGGTCCTCTTGGGGGCTGTCCAGCGCCTCGTCGTGCACAGCAGGGTGCGGGACCGACACGACGACGACACCGCCAGGTCCGACGGCAACATGCTCGATCGTGTGGCCGGGGTGCCCGGGCCAACGTGTGGTGTGCAGCATCCGCCAGCCCTGGGCTGACAGTGCGTCCAGCACTGTGACGACCGGGCCGTGCAGGGCATCAGCAGAGTTCGTCGTGCTCATCGCCGCCTCCTCTCGCTGGCATCATCGGTCGTCGCCGGTCGGGTCTGAAGCGTCCTGGTGATTGTGTCCACTGCGGGCCGCTGTTGTCGGGCCGGACGCGTGGTCTGCGGCGTCTTCACCGCAGGGCGTGATACGAACGGGTGAGCTTGTCACCCACGCGCGACCTGCGACCCACACAGTTGCGGGCGAATAACGCAAAAATCGACAAACCGCGCCGATCCGGCAGTACCGTAGGCAGGTGCGCGAGACGACAACGTACGGGCAAGGCGAGCCGTCGCGCGCCCATCGCCACGCTCGGGCGTTCGTCGCGCGGGGCCGCGGCCCGGCAGCGGTCGCCCTCGCAGTCGTCGCGGTCGTCGTCGGTGTGGGTGCCGGTGCAGCAGCGGCGGGCCCGGGCAACATCAGCGTGTTCGGCTGGAACCCCATCGGCCGCCAGGCACCAGCGGCGACTGCCAGCCTCGCGCCGACCACACCGCCCGCGACCCCGTCAGCCACACCAACACCCACCCCTGAGCCGTCACCTGAGGACACCGAACCTGACCCGGTCGACCCTGAGCAGATGGCTGCCGACATCGTCGCGGCGACCAACGCCCAGCGCGCCAGCGCAAAGCTGGACCCGCTGGCGGTCTCACCGTGCGTGACCGCGCAGGTCACCGAGCGGATCGCCGACCTGGTCGCCACGAACGAGTTCAAGCACCCACCGCTGGAGCCGCTGATCCACGCCTGCACGTCCGGCAGCGGCGCCGCTGGGGAGAACCTCGCCAAGGGGTACAGCGCCGGCGCCGACGTCGTCGACGGCTGGATGGACAGCGAAGCCCACAAGGCCAACGTGCTTGGTGACTGGACCAACATCGGTGTGTCGTGCCAGCTCCGTGCCGACGCCCAGTGGATCTGTGGGGCGGTCTTCACCCATGAGTGATCCGCACCGGCGCGGAGGCGGGCACGTGTCGTCGCGGTTGGTGCTCGTGCTCGTGGTCACCGCAGCGTGTGCCGTCGTCGGAGGTGGTGCGGCTGTCGTCGCCACCCGTGGTGAGCAGGGACCGGCGAGCGCCGTCGAGGACCAACCAGCCCAGAACGCCGAGACGTCGAGGAGCAGGAACACCCCGCCTCCCCCAGCGGTGAGCACCGACCCGGACGTCGGGCCGACCTCGTCGATGCAGGTGCTGGACGTCACGCACCTGGAAGACGAGATCCTCACCGAGATGAACGCCCGGCGCGCTGCAGGCGACGCCAAGGCGCTGCGTGCCTCGCCATGCGCACGCAGCTACGCAGAGACGTTCTCGTCGCAGTACCTGTCCGAAGGCTGGTTGGACCGCCGCACCGACGGCACCTTGCGCAGCCCCCTGCAGCACAAGAACGTCACCCCCGCTCGCAGCGCCTGTGCCGGAGGCTACTCCGAGGGCGGCGAGGTCCGTTCAACCGCTGCCGAGAACGTCTGGCGCGGCATCGGCCCCAACCACACCGCCAAAGACGTCGTCGCCGCCTGGATGGACAGCCCCGGCCACCGCACGAACATGCTCAACCCGAACCACGCCCAGGTCGGGGTCTACTGCTACGGCGACATCAAAGACGGTTTCCGCCGCCTCATGTGCTCAGCGGTCTTCACCAGCTAGGAGGGGACGGTTCCTGCCGTCCTCGGAAAATATCGACCAGGAAACCCCGGCCTCCCACCTGCGCGAGTTCGATGGTTAGATGATGAGCACGATGGTTGGATGACGAGTTCGATGATTAGATCGTCGAAGTCACCATCAAACCACCGAACTGGACCTTGGGGCGGAAACGAAATCAGGGCCAGACGCCTATTTCCGCAGGACATAGGAACCGTCCCCACCGTCCTCGCCCACTGTCCTCGGAACCACGCACAAGAATTCGCCAACCACGAGAGGCTCGGACCACACAGGTCTACGGCATCTGCGTCACTTCGGGCGGACGCGACTCCAGCACCCGGGTCAGCGCACGCGCAGCGTGGGTCGGAGCACAGTGAAGCCTACGGTGATGGTGGGGCGGCGATGAATGCGCGCAACTGGCCGAGAACGTCCTCAGCTGGCAGCGGAGACAACGCCATCCGGAACAGCAGGCGTCCTGGCGTCCCGTCCAGAGTGCGGTAGAGGAGCTCGCCCCCAGGGCCGAGGCCCACCGCAGTCACCGACAACCGAGATAACTTGAACTCCAGGTCGTGGAGCGCAACGACGTTCTGCCGTGGGACGCACCCCACGACGAGGTTGAGCGGCAGAGGACCGGCGATCTCGTGACCGAACGAGACTGAGCGATCCGTGACGGCCAGGATGCCGCGCCTGGGTTTTCCGTTGAACTTGGCCTTGCCGTGGCCGACCTGCGTGCCCGGGATTGGATTGTCGTCGAAAAAACATGGAACCGCGAACAGCACATCCTCTGCGGGTGACGCGGTGCCGACGACCCGAATGTCGTCCGCCTGCATCGGGCCGGACGCCATGGCTGACCCGAACAGCATCGCCCAGTGTTGACGAGAATCGATGTCTCCGCCCTTGTCCGGACCCTCGAACAGTTCATCCCACCGTGCCGCACACCCCCAGAGGGTCTCGGTAAACCTGTTGTCTTCAGCCACGTCCTTGCCTCCGTCCCTGAGCCGTCGAGTGGAAGACGCTCATGCGCTGATCTCGGACGCTGTGGGGTCGACGGTCTTCACGGCTCGTTCAACCGCAGCGAGGAACTGTTCCATCTCCGAGACGCATCGCGCCGCTCCGTTCACGTTCTTGACCTGTGCGAACTCGAAAGTGACGCGATCGTCGAGATGTACGAGATCGGCCTGGAACTCGTAATTTTTTACCTCCAGGACACCATACTTCAACGCCGCCCCTGGTGTTCCCTCAAAGGTGAAACCGACACGAACAGCATTGTCGTCCTCACCGACCACCCTGAGTCCAGGGAACTGAGTGGACATCTTCGCAATTTCTGTGTCGAGCGCAGAACGGACCTCGCACCAGGGTGCGGTGGTCGACCACCCCCAAGTTCTGTTCCACAACTCATTCTCGCGCCGCACATCTTTCCTGTGCACGGTACGATTCACTGCGTTCCCGGCCGCGCTTGTCGCTTTATTGAATATCCACCAGATGGCGGCTATGACGACAAGGAACCCTATCACTCCGATGATTTCCATGTTCTACCTTCTCTCTCGATTTTCTATCACGAGTGTGATGACGCCGAGAATGATACACGCCACCGCTCCAATCCACGGATAGATGTACCACGTATTCGACGTGACGAGACCGCCGACGGCCAGCACCAGAAGACCTGCGCCTACCGCGAGCGACTTGAGCCCATAACGTTGCGGCGGTCGGGTCGGCTGCTGGTACCTCAGCTCTTCAACCGGTCCGGGATCTTCCATGGCCAACCTTCCGCGAGTCTGACTGCCGCCGCAAAGGAGCCTGTCACCATCGGGTGAGAATCGTCGCGACTGTCTCCTGTCGAGCCCCAGGTCGAGTAGGCGCTCACAACCTGGCGAGACGCCTCCCACCTGCGGCGGTATGGGGTCTGTGGTAGGTCTGCGTGCTCAAGAAGGCACGCTATAGCAGACAAGCCGGCGTGACAAGCCCCTCAAGTGTTGGTCTTGTGACGGGTCCGCGAACCGACGAGTGGGCGTCCTACGTGCGCGAGCTCGGGTTGGTTCTCAACCGCCTGCGCACCGAGGCTGACCTCAGCCAAGAGAAGGTAGCCCACGCTGCTGGCCTCTCCCGGGGCTACTACCACCAGCTGGAGAAGGGCTCATCCCGCACAGGACGGATCGCCAACCCCACGTTGCTGAACCTCGTCGCCCTTGCCCAGGTGCTTGGCACCACAGTCGAAGCCCTGCTTCCACCCAACCCTCCCGACGTGCGCGTTGGCCGGTGACGAAGCCGTCTGGTGCGTCACCTCTCCAGGCCGTGCTGGGGACCGGCGACGGATGTATGGTCGAACAGTCCGAGACCGT
>WRCL01000042.1 GCA_009783975.1 Micrococcales bacterium | reverse complement strand
GGCGTTCCCGCCTGAGCGCAGCACTTTGTTCGCCTACACCCCCCGTGGTCCGCGCGGGGCTGACCTGGCGGGAGACCACTGATGACCGCCCCCACCACCCCACGGGCCGGTGTGCCCCTCGTGCCCACACCAGCGGCACCGGTCGTCGACGCCGCTGCACCCACGGTGACGCTCACCGTCGACGGCCTGGAGACCACCGTGGCCAAAGGCACGCTGGTCATCCGCGCCGCCGAACAGCTGGGGATCGCGATCCCACGCTTCTGCGACCACCCGTTGCTCGCCCCGGTCGGTGCCTGCCGCCAGTGCCTGGTCGAGGTCTGGGCGCCAGGGCGCGACGGGAACCTGGCCAAGATGCCCAAACCTCAACCGGCGTGCGCGATCGAGTGCACACCGGGGATGGCTGTGCGCACCCAGCACGTCTCGGACGAGGCTGACAGCGCCCAGCGCGCCGTCATGGAGCTGATCTTGGCCAACCACCCGTTGGACTGCCCGATCTGCGACAAAGGCGGCGAGTGCCCCCTGCAGAACCAGGCAGTGAGCAACGGCCGCACCCAGTCGCGCCTGCTCGGCGGAAAACGCGACTACGAAAAACCGGTGAAGGTCTCCGCGCAGGTGCTGCTCGACCGTGAACGGTGCGTGCTGTGCCAACGCTGCACCCGGTTCTGCGAGCAGGTCGCCGGTGACAAGTTCGTCGACCTGCAGATGCGCGGAGCACGCCAGCAGGTCGGCGGTTTCGACACGAGGCTGCTCGACGTCGCAGGCCAGACCCCGGTCGCCGACCCGGACGCCGACGGCGGTGAGTTCGCCTCGTACTTCTCGGGCAACACCGTGCAGATCTGCCCGGTCGGTGCGCTCACCTCAGCGTCGTACCGGTTCCGTTCGCGGCCGTTCGACCTGGTCTCCACACCGTCGGTCGGCGAGCACGACGCCATGGGTTCGGCGCTGCGGATCGACCACCGCCGTGGCACGGTGCTGCGGCGCCTGGCCGGTGACGACGCCCAGGTCAACGCCGAGTGGCTGACCGACAAAGACCGGTTCGCCTTCCGCTGGCAAGAAGCAGACGACCGGATCACCACCCCGATGGTCCGCCGCGACGGTGAGCTTGTTCCTGTCAGCTGGGTCGAGGCGCTGGACACCGCGGCGACCGGGCTGCGCACAGCCATGACCAAAGGTGGTGTCGGGGTGCTGCCCGGTGGCCGGGTCACCTTGGAAGACGCCTACGCGTACTCCAAGTTCGCCCGGGTCGTGCTGGGCACCAACGACATCGACCACCGTGCCCGGGTGACCAGCGACGAGGAGACGACGTTCCTCGCCCACCAGGTCGCCGGCCGGTTGATGGAGGTGACGTTCGCCGAGCTCACCGCTGCGCCACATGTCGTCCTCGTGGGTTTCGAACCCGAAGACGAGGGCGGCATCATGTACCTGCGCCTGCGCGAGAAGGTGCTCGCCGGGTCGATGACGCTCACGCAGGTCGCCCCGGTCGCCAGCCGTGGCGCCCAGCGCCTGGGCGCGGTGCTCGTCCCCACAGCCCCAGGCACCGAGGCAGAGGTCCTCGACGGGATCGTGCCCACAGCCGCTGATGCTGTGCTCGCCCAGGTCGCCGCCGGTCTGGCGACCCCAGGTGCGGTGATCGTCGTCGGTGAACGGCTCGCCGGTTCACCTGGGGCGTTGTCGGCTGCGGTGCGCCTGGCCAAACGTTGCGGGGCCTTGCTCGCCTGGGTCCCGCGCCGTGCCGGTGAACGTGGTGCGGTCGAAGCCGGGACGTTGCCGAACCTGCTGCCTGGTGGACGCCCTGTCGCCGACGCCGAGGCGTGGGAAGAGGTCGCCGACGTCTGGGGTCCGGTCGCTGCGCTGGCCCGTCCTGGCCGGCCGGTGCGCCAGATCCTCGTCGCCGCGTGGGGCGGTGAGCTTGGTGGGCTGGTCGTCGGTGGGGTCGAACCCGGGGACCTGCCCGACCCGGCCGCTGTGTGCCACGCGCTGGACGAGGTCGGGTTCCTCGTGTCGCTGGAGGTCCGGCACTCGCAGGTCACCGAACGTGCTGACGTCGTGCTGCCTGTCGCCCCACCGGCGCAGAAACCCGGCACGTTCGTCACCTGGGAAGGCCGTCCGCGGCCGTTCGCCCAGGCGCTGACCTCGACACAAGCCTCCGACCACCGTGTGCTGGACCGTCTGGCCACCGCGATGGGCCACCAGCTGGGCCTGGGCACCCTCACCGCGGTGCACGCCGAGCTCGACCGCCTGGGTGGGTGGGGTGGTGTGCGGGTCGCCGCCCCCGACGTCGCCGCAGGTCTGGCACCGGTCGTCGCCGACGGGCACGCGGTGCTCGCCTCGTGGCGGTTGCTGCTGGACGCCGGGCGCGGGCAGGACGGTGAGGAGTTCCTCGCCGCGACCGCGCACCGCACCACAGCATTGGTCTCACCAGCCACAGCCGCTGGGCTCGGCCTGGCCGACGGCGCAGCGGCGCAGGTGAGCACGGCACGCGGTTCGTTGACCGTGCCGGTCCAGGTGGTCGACATGGCCGACCACGTCATCTGGTTGCCGACCAACGCCCGCGACTGCCAGGTGCACGAGGTCCTGGCTGTGGTCGCCGGTGACGTCGTCCAGGTCAGTGTGAGCAACGAGGAGGTGCCGGCATGAGCGCCGAGAACTTGGTCGGGGCGGACTTCAGCAACGACGTCCACTGGTGGGTCCCGGCGCTCAAAGGGGTGTTCATCCTCGTGCTTGTGCTCACCAGCGTCATCATGGCGATCTGGTTCGAGCGCAAGGTCGTCGCGAAGATGCAGCTGCGGCCCGGCCCGAACGTCCACGGCCCGGCCGGTCTGCTGCAGACGACGGCCGACGCGGTCAAGCTGCTCGTCAAAGAAGACATCTCCGTCAAGGCCGCAGACCGGTTGGTCTACCTCATCGCACCGGTCATCGCGGTGTTCTCCTCCTTCTTGACGTTGGCGGTCATCCCCATGGCTGGGGAGGTCTCGGTCTTCGGGTTCCGCACCCCGCTGCAGATGACCGACTTCCCTGTCGCTGTCTTGTACATCCTCGCGTGCACGTCGGTCGGGGTGTACGGGATGGTCCTGGGTGGTTGGTCGTCAGGCTCGACGTACCCGCTGCTGGGTTCGGTGCGTTCCACGGCCCAGGTCATCAGCTACGAGCTGGCGATGGGCCTGTCCCTGGTCAGCGTGTTCGTCATGGCCGGGTCGATGTCGACCTCGCAGATCGTCGAGGCCCAAGAACGCAGCCTGTGGTACGTGGTCACACTGCCTGTCGCGTTCATCTTGTACGTCGTGGCGATGATCGGTGAGGTCAACCGCCTGCCGTTCGACCTTCCCGAAGCTGAGGGTGAGCTGGTCGCCGGGTACATGACCGAGTACTCAGCGATGAAGTTCGCCTGGTTCTACCTCGCCGAGTACATCAACATGATCAACGTCTCGGCGGTGGCGACGACCTTGTTCCTCGGTGGGTGGCACACACCGTTCCCGCTCAACCTCCTGGGGGTGCCCGACTCGGGCTACTGGGGATTCTTGTGGTTCCTGGTCAAGCTCTGGTCGATCATGTTCTTCTTCGTGTGGGTCCGCGGGACGCTGCTGCGCTTCCGGTACGACCAGTTCATGAACCTGGGCTGGAAGCTGCTCATCCCCACAGCCTTGGTGTGGTTGTTCGGGGTGACGACGATCCGTGTGGTCAACGAGTTCACCGACGTGCCGTCCCAGACTGTGCTCATCGGGTTGGCTGTGGTGCTGCTGGTGTTCGCCGCGCTGTCCTTCCTCATCCCAGAGAAGAAAGAACCACCTGGGGCCGAGGTGGGCGAGTTCGACCCGTACGCCGACGGCTACCCGGTGCCGCCGATGCCCGGCCAGGTGCTGCCCCCGTCACCGCGACGGCTGGCGGCGATGGCTGCGGCGGGTGTGGTCGTCGACATCTGCGACGTACCGACCGAGGAGGCCGACCGTGACTGAGCCTGCTGCTTCACCGACGCCGGACCAGATGCCGGCGTACGTCTCGCAGATCCCCCGGCGCGGCGCCGTGGCGGCGTTCTTCGCCCCGGTCGCCGGGTTCGGGGTGTCGCTGGGCAACATGTTCAAACCGATGGTCACCGAGGAGTACCCGCGCGAGCCGGCGAACGTCAAACCACGGTTCCACGGCCGCCACCAGCTCAACCGGTACCCCGACGGGCTGGAGAAGTGCATCGGCTGCGAGCTGTGCGCCTGGGCGTGCCCGGCCGACGCGATCTACGTCGAGGCGGCCGACAACACACCCGAGGAGCAGTACTCGCCTGGTGAGCGGTACGGCAGGGTGTACCAGGTGAACTACCTGCGCTGCATCTTGTGCGGGATGTGCACCGAGGCGTGCCCGACCCGTGCGCTGACGATGACCAACGACTTCGAGCTCGCAGGTCCGACCCGGGCCGGGCTCATCTGGGAGAAGCAGGACCTGCTCGTCGGGCTGTCACCGGGGATGGTCGCCCCGCCGCACCCGATGGTCGAGGGCACCAAAGACACCCACTACTACTGCGGCGAGGTCGACGAGGCCACGCAGGCACAGCGTGAGTGGGTCCGCCAGAACCGTCCAGACGACCCGTCGCTGGACGCCACGCCCAAGGGCCTTGCCGCCGCGGTGCCCGTCGGTGCCACACGTGCCCGGCAGCAGAAGATCACGGCCGCGGCCCGTCGTGAAGGAGGTGCGCGGTGATCACGACCATCGCAGCGACGCTCACCGACGCAGGTGAGGCGTCCACAGGCGAGGCGGTCTTGTTCTGGGTGTTCGCCCCGGTCATGGTCCTGGCCTCGATGGGCCTGCTCCTGGCGCGCAAAGCGGTGCACGCCGCACTGTCGGTCATCACGGTGATGATCTGCCTGGCGTTCTTGTACGTCGCCCAGGACGCACCGTTCCTCGGTGTCGTCCAGGTCGTGGTGTACACCGGCGCGATCATGATGCTGTTCTTGTTCGTGCTCATGCTCGTCGGCGTCGACGCCTCAGACTCCCTGGTCGAGACGATCAAAGGCCAGCGCTGGGTCGCCGTGCTCGGTGGGATGGGCCTGTTGGTCGTCCTCGCCGGGGTCGTCATGACTGTGGCGCCCAGCACGCCCACGGGTCTGGACGGTGCGAACACGCCGACCAACCCCGAGGCGCTCGCAGTGGTGATCTTCGGCAGCTACGCCTTCGCCCTGGAAGTGGTCGGCGCGCTGCTGGTCACTGCGGCCCTGGGTGCCCTGGTGCTCACCCACCGTGAACGCCTGGTCCCCAAACGTGACCAGAAGACACGTATGCAGGCCCGTGTGCAGGCCCTGGGCGACGGCGCGCTCCTGACGCCGCTGGCCGCCCCGGGTGTGTACGCCCGGCACAACGCCATGGACGTGCCGGCTCTTGGCCCAGACGGCGAACCGCTGGAGCTGTCGGTGAACCGGGTGCTCAAGGTCCGTGGCCAGGAGGCTGACGCCGCCGAGTACGCAGCCCGGATCGACCGGGTGCTCGCCGGTGGGTGGGCTGACGACGAGCTGCCTGCGATTGAGGCAGCCAAGGACGCGACAAGTGAGGAGGCAGACCAGTGAGCCTCATGAACTACCTCGTGCTGTCGACGGTCCTGTTCTCCGTCGGTGCCACAACAGTGCTGGTGCGGCGCAACGCGATCATCGCGTTCATGGGTATCGAGATGATGCTCAACGCGACGAACCTCGCGCTGGTGACCTTCGCCCGGATCAACGGCAACCTGCACGGCCAGGTCCTGGCGTTCTTCGTCATGGTCGTGGCCGCCGCGGAGGTCGTCGTCGGTCTGGCGATCATCGTGGCGATCTACCGGACCCGGCGCTCGGCGTCGATCGATGACGTGAACCTGCTCAAGGACGTGAGGGACCCCGCGTGACGACGCTCACCTTGTCCGCAGCACACACCGTCGAGGCCACCGGTGCTGCGAGCGCTGCCTTGTGGCTCATCTTGCTCCCAGCCGGTTCGGCTGCGCTGCTGCTGCTGCTCGGGCGCCGCGCCGACCGCTGGGGCCACCTGCTCGGGGTCGCCGCCCCGGTCGCCTCGTGCGTGCTGGGCCTGGCCATCGCCGTGCAGCTGCTCGGCACC
Source organism: Micrococcales bacterium (assembly GCA_009783975.1). GTDB lineage: Bacteria > Actinomycetota > Actinomycetes > Actinomycetales > Cellulomonadaceae > Cellulomonas. The sequence continues at coordinate 3,400 of WRCL01000042.1, read as the reverse complement.
GACGCCTCCGAGCGGCTCCACCACGTCGACATCGGCTCATGGGTCGACGCTGGCGCCCTGAACTTGCGGGCCGGGCTGCTCGTCGACCCGCTGTCGGTGACGTTCGTCCTGCTCATCACGTTCGTCGGGTCGCTCATCCACGTGTACTCGGTCGCGTACATGTCGCACGACATCAACCGGCGGCGGTTCTTCGCCTACCTCAACCTGTTCGTCGCGGCGATGCTCACCTTGGTGCTCGCCGACTCCTTCTTGCTGCTGTTCTTCGGCTGGGAAGGTGTGGGCCTGGCCTCGTACCTGCTCATCGGGTTCTGGAACCACGAGGTCGACCGCGGGCACAAGGTCTCCGGCGCCCAGGCGATGGACAACTCCGTGGCCTCGAAGAAGGCGTTCGTCGCCAACCGTGTGGGCGACCTGGGCATGATCATCGCGATGGGGTTGTTGTTCGCCCAGCTGGGCACCGTGTCGTTCCACGGCCGGCCCGGCACCGACGAGGCTGGGGTGTTCGACCTGGTCGCCGACGGGCGCCTGACTGTCGCGATGGCGACCGGTATCGGTTTGATGCTCCTGCTCGCCGCGTGCGGCAAGTCCGCGCAGTTCCCGCTGCAGTCCTGGCTCGGTGACGCGATGGCTGGCCCGACGCCAGTGTCCGCGCTCATCCACGCCGCGACGATGGTGACCGCTGGTGTCTACCTCGTCGTGCGGTCCCAGCCGCTGTTCGACACCGCGCCGAACGCACGGCTGGTCGTGGCGATCGTCGGTGCGGTCACGTTGCTGTACGGGGCGATCGTCGGGTGTGCCAAGGACGACATCAAGAAGGCGCTGGCTGCCTCGACGATGTCCCAGATCGGGTACATGATGCTCGCCGCGGGCCTTGGGCCTGTCGGTTACGCCATCGCCATCGTCCACCTCGTCGGCCACGGGTTCTTCAAGGCCGGGATGTTCCTCGGCGCCGGGTCGGTCATGCATGCGATGAACGACGAGGTCGACATGCGCAAGTTCGGTGGCCTGGCCCGGCGGATGCTGCTGACCTACATCACCTTTGGGATGGGCTGGTTGGCGATCATCGGGTTCCCGGGCCTGACCGGGTTCTTCACCAAGGACTCGATCATCGAGGCGGCGTTCAGCTCCAACGCCTACGAGCAGGCCTGGCAGCCGTGGGTGTTCGGCACCGTGGCCATGCTCGGCGCAGCCTTGACCGCGTTCTACATGTCCCGGCTGTTCTTCATGACCTTCGAAGGTCCGGCGCGGTGGGAGCCAGGTGTCCACCCGCACGAGTCGCCACGGCTGATGACCTGGCCGATGGTCGTGCTCGCCGCCGGGTCGCTGTTCTTCGGTGTGGTCTTCGGCAAGATGCCGTGGTCGCACTGGCAAGGACGGCTGGGTGACTGGTTGGCACCGTCAGTGGGCGGCCACCACGAGCACGCCGACCCGGTGCTCGCCTGGCCGATCATCACCTTTGGGACGCTGGTCCTCGTCGCGGCGGCCCTGTGGCTGTCGTGGCAGAAGTTCGGCGCCCGGTCCGCACAGGTGCCGCGCACAGCGCCGCCGGGAAGCCTCGTCACCGTCGCGGCCCGCAACGACCTGTACCAGGACCACGTCAACCACGGGCTGCTGGTCATCCCTGGCACCTATGCCACCCGGGCCCTGGTGTTCACCGACGGTGCCGTCGTCGACGGTGCTGTGCGCACCGTCGCGCGGAGCGCGGTCGCTGTGGGCGACCTGGCCCGACGACCACAGACCGGTTTCGTCCGGCAGTACGCCGCGATGATGGCGCTCGGTGTCGTCGTGCTCATCATCATCGTCCTGGCCGTGCAGATCTGAGGAGAGCGAAGAGATGGCTGACTTTCCCTGGCTGACGGTCCTCATGGTCGTCCCGCTCGTCGGCGCGGTCGTTCTGTGGGCACCGACACCGGCGCGCAGCTGGGCGCGCCAGATCGCCTTTGGTTTTGCCCTTGTCGAGCTCGCCGTCGCCGGCGCGGCCGTGTGGGCGTTCGACATCGCCGATGCCGGCACCCACCAGCTGACCGAGACGTACTCGTGGATCGCCGCGCTCGGGGTCTCCTACGCCCTGGGTGTTGACGGTGTCGGGCTTGCCCTGATCGTCATGTCGGTGCTGCTGGTCCCGCTGGTCGTCTTGGCGGCCTGGCGTGAGCAGGGCGCTGGACGCCTGGCGACCGCGGACCTGTCGCGTTACCTGGCCCTGGCCTTGGTGCTCGAGACGTTCATGGTCGGTGTGTTCGCCGCCCGGGACGTGTTCTTGTTCTACCTGCTGTTCGAGGCCATGCTCATCCCGGTCTACTTCATGATCGGCAGCTATGGCGGCGACCCGGCCAGGCGCCGGCTCGCTGCGTTGAAGTTCTTGCTGTACTCCCTGCTCGGTGGGCTCGTCATGCTCGTCGGCGTGGTCTACCTGGGGATGGCTGGCCCCGACGGCGACAAGCGCTTCCTCACCGAGAGCCTGACTGGTCTGGTCGGTCAGACCCTCACCATCAACGAGGGCCGCTGGTTGTTCTTGACGTTCTTCGTCGCGTTCGCGATCAAGGCGCCGATGTTCCCGGTCCACACCTGGTTGCCTGATGCGGCTGAACAAGCCCCAGCAGGGACCTCGGCGCTGCTCGTCGGTGTGCTGGACAAGGTCGGCACGTTCGGGATGCTCACCTTGTGCCTGCCGCTGTTCCCCGAGGCCTCGCAGTGGGCCGCACCGGTGATCATCGTCTTCGCTGTGGTGTCGATCATCTACGGCGCGCTGCTGGCGATCGGCCAGAAGAACATGTTCCGCCTCGTCGCGTACACCTCGGTGTCGCACTTCGGGTTCATCGTCCTGGGGATCTTCGCGATCTTCCCGCTCGCGGCGGACACCGGTGGTACTGCAGTGGCCGGGTCGTCGTTCTACATGGTCAACCATGGGCTGTCGACCGGTGCGCTGTTCTTGCTCGTCGGCTTCCTCGTGGCCCGGCGTGGTTCGCCGCTCATCGCAGACTTCGGTGGGCTCACCAAGGTCGTGCCGGTCCTGGCGGGGCTGTTCATGGTCGTGGGCCTGTCGGCGCTGTCGCTGCCAGGTCTGTCGACGTTCGTCTCAGAGTTCCTCGTGCTCGTCGGTACCTTCCCGCAGCACCCGGCGGTCGCCATCGTCGCCTGCAGCGGCGTCGTGCTCGCCGCGGTCTACATCTTGTGGTTGTACCAACGGGTGTTCACCGGCGGTGTGCCAGACAACACCCCCGAGCAGGACGGGCGTGGCCTGCCACCGCTGGCGGCGATGCGCGACGTGCGCGCTGTCGAACGCTGGGCGGTGGTGCCGCTCATCGCGGTCATGCTGGTGCTCGGCTTCTGGCCGCGGCCAGCCCTTGACCTGGTCCGCCCGCCAGCGGACCAGACGGTCTCGACGTTGAGTGACGTCCTG
>WRCL01000041.1 GCA_009783975.1 Micrococcales bacterium | reverse complement strand
CCGGCGCGCAGCGCCTCGCTCACCGACAGGTACGCGTCAGGCAGGTCGATGTACTTGCCGACCAGGGCCACCTCGACCTCGTAGGCCGGGTGGTGCACACGGGTGAGCAGCCCGTCCCAGCAGGTCCAGTCCACGTCACGGAACGGCAGGCCCAGGCGCTGGACGACGTAGGCGTCCAGGCCCTCGCAGTGCAGCACCCGCGGGATGTCGTAGATCGAGGGCGCGTCAGGCACCGACACGACGCCTTGGACGTCCACGTCGCACATGAGGGCGATCTTGCGTTTGGTCGGTTCGAGCACCTCACGGTCGCAGCGCAGGACGATCGCGTCAGGCACGATCCCGATCGAGCGCAACGCGGCGACCGAGTGCTGCGTCGGTTTGGTCTTCAGCTCTCCTGAGGGGCCCAGGTACGGCACCAACGACACGTGCAGGACGAACACGTCGTCGCGGCCGAGCTCCTGGCGCACCTGGCGGGCGGCTTCGAGGAACGGCAACGACTCGATGTCGCCGACGGTCCCGCCGATCTCGGTGATGATGACGTCGACGTCGTCGGCGGCCTGCTGGCGCATCCGGGTCTTGATCTCGTCGGTGATGTGCGGGATGACCTGGACCGTGTCGCCCAGGTACTCCCCGCGCCGCTCACGGGCGATGACCGCGGAGTAGACCTGGCCGGTGGTGACGTTCGCCGACCCGTGGAAGTCCTCGTCGAGGAACCGTTCGTAGTGGCCCACGTCCAGGTCGGTCTCGGCCCCGTCGTCGGTGACGAACACCTCCCCGTGCTGGAACGGGTTCATCGTCCCCGGGTCGACGTTGAGGTACGGGTCGAGCTTTTGCATCATCACCCGCAGGCCCCGGCTGCGCAGCAACCGCCCCAGCGACGAGGCCGTCAGGCCTTTGCCCAACGAGGAGGCAACTCCCCCGGTGACGAAGATGTGCCGGGTGGTGTGGTCCGGCCGGCCAGTGAATCGGTGCGCACGCTCTGTCACGGGCTTCGATCCTACGGCACGCCGGCGCCGACCGGCGCCGGTTCACTCCGCCTGTCGCCGTCGCAGCAAACCGGCGAGGTCGCGTACCCCGGCACGGTCGCCGACGTAGAAGACCACCGACACGAGCACGAGCGCGACGAGCCCGGCGCCGATCCCTGCGGCGACCCCCTGCCAGATCCCGTCACCGGTGAGCATGATGACCGAGTCGGCGACCCAGCGTCCGGCGACCGCGGCGACGACGACAGCCAGGGTGAGCACGACGGTCGTGCGCGGCAGGCCGGCCACAGCAGCCGGCCCTGCGACCCTGGCCACGACCAGCGCCGAGACCACACCACCGACGAGCACACCCAGCGCGTACGCAGCCGACAAGGTCGTGATGACTGGCACGTCCAGGTCCATCGTCAGCCCGACGACCATCGCCACCGAGGCTGTCCCCCACCCCACGACACCGACGACCAACGACGCCCGCGCCCGGTGCATCGCGTACAACGTGCGTTGTCCGTGGTACATCATCGCGTGCCCCGGCAACCCGATCACCGTCAAGGTCAACGCTGGGGTCATGAGCTCGAGGATGGCGTGGGAGTTCTTCGAGTCCAGCACGGCGAACACCATGGCGACCGCGGGGGCAGCCGCGGCGAGCACTGCTGTGCCCGCCCCGGTCGCGACGACCACAGCCCGCGCGGTCAGGGCCGACAAGGCGGCGAAACGGTCGGCCGCGGTCTCGGCCAACGCTGACAGCCGCGGGAACGCCGAGGTCACCAAGGGGATGGCGAACACAGCGACGGGCAAGATGTAGACCTGCTGGGTCACGACCCACACGGTGTACGTCCCCGGCTCGTGCGTGGCACCAGCGGCCACGACAACCACGAGAGCGGAGACCTGGTACGCCAGCACCCCAGCAAGCCCGGCGCCAGCCAGCTTCCACAGACGTGAGCCGACCCCGTCGGGGAACCGCAGCCGCGGGGCCGCCAGGCACCCCATCCGTGCCACGACGATGAGCGCCGGTGCGCACATCGCCGCGACCCCGGCGGTCGTGCCCCAGGCCAGGACGTTCAGCGCGTACGCCGACAGCTGCCCAGGGGCGGTGGCGCCTTGGGCGAGCCGTCCGTACCACACGTAGGTCCCAATGACGACGAACGACGACAGCACCGGGGTGAACGCCGGCCAGAAGAACCGCCGGTGCGCCTGGAGCACCCCGTTGGCCAGCACCGTCAGCCCATACAACGGCACCTGCACCGAGAACACGAGCAAGAAGAACCGGGTCGTCGCCCGTACGTCGGCGAGCTTGGCAGCCGCGACGTCTGGGTCGACGCCAACAGGGCTCTGGAGGTTGAGGGCGACCGACAGCGGCTCAGAGGCCGCGGCGAGGAGCAGGCCCAACGGGACCAGGACGACGAGCACCCAACCCATGACCGCGCCGACGATCTTGCGGGTCTGCTCCGGGTCGCGCCGGGCGATCGGGCCGACGAGCACCGGGATGAGCGCACCGGCGAGCGCACCACCGACCGCAACCTCGAACAGCACGTTCGACAAGGTGTTCGCGCTGTTGTAGGCGTCGCCGATGGTGTTCGCGCCCACCTCGGACATCATGGTCATCTGCCGGACCATCCCCAGCACACGGCTGACGATGGTCAGCACGGCGATCATCGCTGCCGCTCCGAGCAGGCCCTGGCGCATCCTCGCCCGGTCCGCGCTCTGGTCGAGCTGGGCAGAGCGGTCGGGCTGGTTCACTGCGGTGCCGGCCTTCCCGTGTCCGCCTGGGGGCGACGACGGCCCCACGCGTCGATCTCACGCAGCACCGGGGTCGACTCGATCACCTGGGTGAAGCTCACTTTCTCGCTGGCGACGGTGAGCGCGGCCTCGGCAGCCAGCAGCCCCCACCGCACCGCCGGCGGGGCGACCGACGCGACACCGACGGCGAGCACCGCCCCTAACGCGTTGGCACCGGCGTCGCCGAGCATGTCGCGGCCTTGCAGGTCCCCGGGCGCGACAACCGCGCTCGTCGCGGCGACGGCACCGGCGACACCTGCCCCTGCACCGCCGGCCGCCAGCAGGCCTGGGACGTGGACGGCACCGGCTTTCAGGGCCCGTCCCGGGCGCAGGTCGAGCAGGTTGAGCAGGTTCGCACTGATGGCGATGAACGCTCCGGTGGCGCACCAGTCGGCTGTGCGGGCCAGGCGTGTGCGCCCTGACCTGGGCAGCAACGCCGAAGCAGCCAGTGCCCCGGCTCCGATCCCCATCACTTTGGCCCCGCCGGTCGTCACCGTCCCGTGGGCCAGGGCACCCAGGTGTCCGCGCAGCCCTCGGCGACGGTCGGACGTGTCTTCGCCCAGGTCGTCCAGGAGCCCGAACCCCAGCCCGGCGCTACCAGCCACAGCGACTGCTGCGGCGACCCTCGGCTGCCCGGCGGCCAGAGCCCCGGCAACACCCCCGGCGACCAACCCTGCACCGGTGGCAGGGCCTTCGAGCAGGCTCACCGGCTGCCCGGCGTGGTTGGTCCGGGTCCAGCGCTGCGGCCCACCAGGGGGCCACTGCTGCCCGTCACCAGGCTCGGCGTCCAGGACCCAGCGGGCGAGCCTGGCACTGGCCGCCCCGACCGCTGCGCCGGCCACTGCCGGCACCCAGCGGCTCACTGGTCGTCCTGCGTCTGCTCGGTCGGCCTGACTGTGGGCGGCAGCACCGTCTCACCGTCACCTTGGCCGTAGTGACCAGGTTTGCCGCCCAGCTGTGCGGCCAGGGCCATCGGCACGGTCACCTGGGCCGATGTCGCGGCGATCCCTGAGACTGTCGCGACTGTGCCGACGAGCGTCGGGTCGGCGAGCACCGCGTCGACGAGGCTGCCTTTGCCACGTGCCCCGTCGACGACCAGCGCCCCGTGCGAGGCGGCCTGTGCTGCTGCGACGACGTCGAGCCGGGCTGACTGCACCGCCGAGGACGGGGCGGCACCAGCCTTGACCGGCGGCGCGATGATGACCAGAGCGTCTGCCGGGACTTTGATGTCGCCGCTCTTGGTCACCAGCGCCATGTCGCTGGTGGTCAAGATCCCCATGAGGTTCTTCGCCGAGTCGTCGAGCGTGGCCAGGTCGCCGTCAGCACCGGTGAGCGCCTGGGCCAGGCTCGTGGCCAAGATGACGTCTGTGGTCGCGTCGGCCGGAGCGGGGTTGAGGTCCTGGGCCAGCGAGGCGGCGAGCTGTTTGCGGTACGCGGCGGTGTCCGGGTCGGTCCACTTCCCGGTCAAGGTGACCTGCCCGGTGACATCTGCCCCGGCCTGGCGCAACCGCGCCTCGACGGCACGGACCGTGTCGTCCGGGACGGTGCCCAGCGCGATGATCGCCACACGGTGGCCGGTGAGCCGGTCGGCGAGCAGCTCGGCAGCGGCGTAGTCGACGAACGACCTCTCGGTGTCACGGGCCCGGCGGAACGTGTCGCGTTCGGCACGTAACGTGTCTTTCTCCTGGCGCAGCTGGTTGACCTGTCCGGTGAGCGAATCGCCGATGGTGTTCTCCAACGGACCTGCGCCCAGGACGATACCCACAGCGAGCGCGAGGAACACCGAGATGAGGGACACGATGTGGTAGCGGAAGTCGATCACAGCACGGCTTTCGGTCGAAGATGGCGTGGGGCACGGACGTCACAGGTCATCATCCACCTCCGAACAGGTGCCCGAACGACGAGAGCATGTCGTCCCAACGGGCACCGAGCAGGCCGATGAGGGTCTTGCCCGCCTCGGAGCTGGCCAGCGCGATGACCAGGGCGAGCAGGCCGGCCGCAGCGAGCAGCCCGACCTGGAAGTTGGAGATCCGGTGCCGGTACAGCCGCGAGACCCCTTTGGCGTCGACAAGCTTGCCGCCGACGCGCAACCGGGTCAAGAACGTCGAGGCCATCCCGGCCCGGCCTTTGTCCAAGAACTCCACGAGGGTCGCATGGGTGCCCACCGCGACGATGAGCTCAGCGCCTTTGTCGTCCGAGAGCAGCATCGCGACGTCTTCGCTGGTACCGGTGGCTGGGAACAGCACGTACGGCACCCCGAGCGCCTCGACACGGTCCTTGCCGGGGGCGCGTCCGTCACGGTAGGCGTGGATGACGACCTCAGCACCGCAGGTGAGGGCTTTGTCGGAGACCGAGTCCATGTCTCCGACGATCATGTCCGGTTTCCACCCGGCTTCGATGATCGCGTCTGCACCACCGTCGACACCGATGAGCACCGGGTGGTACTCGCGGATGTAGGGGCGCAAGGTCACGAGGTCTTCTTTGTAGTGGTACCCACGTACGACGATGAGCACCTGGCGCCCGTCCAGCACGGTGCGCACATCAGGGACGCCCACACCGTCGAGCAGCAGCTCACGTTCTTCGCGCAGGTAGTCCATCGTGTTCGCGGCGAACGACTCGAGCTGGACCGACAGACCTTCACGGGCGGCGGCCATCGCCTCGGCGACGGTCTCGTCGGTCTGGCGCACCCCCTCGGCGACGAGCGTGTCGCCGTCGTAGACCGCACCGTCCTCCACGCGCAGCAGGTGCCCCTCAGGTAGCCCCATGACATCAGGCCCGAGGTCGTCGATGAGCAGCACCCCACCGTCGAGCAAGATCCCCGGGCCCAGGTTGGGGTAGCGCCCCGATGTCGACTTCGCGGCGTTGAGCACGACGACGGGTTGGCACGCGACGAGGGCTTCTGCTGAGACCCGGTCGATGTCGAGGTGGTCGATGACCGCGACGTCGCCAGGCTGGAGACGTTTGGTGAGGTTCTTGGTCCGCGGGTCCACACGTGCCGGGCCCGCGAGCGGGTCACCGGTCTGTGCTGCGCTCTGCTTCTTCCCAAAGAGTCTCATCGGCGCCTATGATCCCACGTCGCAGCGGTCCAAGAGCTCGGCCGCATGGGCACGAGCCGTTGGCGAGTCCTGGCCAGACAGCATCCGTGCCAGCTCGGCGAGGCGTTGGTCACCATCGACCTCGTGCACGTCAGAGGACCGTACGACGCCGTCCGAGCGGGTGACGACCAGGTGGTGGTCGGCGAACGCGGCGACCTGCGGCAGGTGGGTGACGACGAGCACCTGGGTGCGCCGGCCCAGCCGTGCCAGGCGCCGCCCCACCTCCACCGCAGCGCGCCCACCGACACCGGCGTCAACTTCGTCGAAGACGAACGTGCCGGTGATGCCCTGTTCCTTGGTCGCGGCCAAGGAGACCTCCAAGGCGAGCATCACCCGTGACAGCTCACCGCCGGACGCGGCACGTGCCAGCGGCAGGACTGGTGCGTCGGGGTGGGCGGCGAACAGCATCTCCACCTGGTCAGCACCAGTGGGACCGGCCGGGGCGGCGGTGACCTGCACCTCCAGGCGGGCTCCGGACATGGCCAGCCCGGACAGCTCGTCGCTGACCGCCCCGGCCAGCCGTGCCCCTGCCGTGGTACGTCCATCGGTGATCTGGGCCTGCAGGCCGGCCAGGGTGGCGTCGGCACGGGCGAGGTCCTCGCGCAGCGCCGCGACACGTTCGTCCCCGCCGTCGAGGTCGAGCAGGCGCAACCCGGCGTCGCTGGCCCAGGTGAGCACCGCGGCGACGTCTGGGCCGTGGGCCCGGGTCAAGGTCGCAAGCTCGGCACGTCGCCGTTGCGCGGTCTCCAGGGCCGCAGGGTCAGCGGCGAGACCGTCGACATACGCCGCGAGCTCGGTGACCGCGTCACCGAGCAGGTACCCGACCTCGGCGGTGCGCCGCGACAGCTCGGCGAGGACGTCGTCATGGGCGGCGACCTGCTCCAGGGCGCGCAAGGCCTGCTGGACGCACGCATGGGCGCCGAGCTGGCCCTCGTCGGTCCCGGCCAGGGCGTCGTGCGCTGACGACGCGGCGGTGCGCAGGTCTTCGACGTGCGACAACCGCTCGACCTGGCGGGCCAGCTCGGTGTCCTCCCCGGGCTGGGGGGCGACACGTTCGACCTCAGCCAGCCCCAGCCGCAACAGCTCGGCCTCACGGCGGCGCTCGTCGGCCCGTGCCACCAGCTCGTGCAGGTCAGCGGCGAGGTCCTGGCGGGCTGTCCAGGCCCGGCGGTGGGCGATGATGAGGTCTTCGTGGCCGGGCCCGGCGAACTCGTCGAGCACGTCACGTTGGCGCCCTGGTGCCCGCAGCGCGAGCTGGTCGGACTGCCCGTGGACCGTGACGAGGGTTTCTGCGACCTCGCCGAGCACAGCCTGTGGCACGGCACGTCCACCGAGGAACGCCCGTGAACGTCCCGGTGCGGAGTCCGACGCCGCGGTGACGGTCCGCACGATGAGCAGCTCAGAACCATCGAGCTCAGCCCCGGCGTCCTGGGCCCGCACAGCCGCCGGGTCGTCGGGCGAGGCCAGGCTCAGGTGTCCTTCGACAGTTGCCGATGGCGCCCCGGTGCGCACCAGAGCAGCGTCGGTGCGTCCACCGGTGAGCATGTTCAACGCGGTGAGGACCATCGTCTTGCCTGCGCCGGTCTCCCCGGTGAGCACGACCAGACCTGGTCCCAGCGAGACTGTCGCCTCGGCGATCACCCCAAGGTTCTCGATCCGCAGCTCGGAGATCACTGTGCTTGCTCCCGGAGTGTCTCAGTCGTCGCGTTGTCGCGGCGCCAGCCGTCGACCGGCAGGGCGTACTTGTGCACGAGCCGGGTGCTGAACGGCGCCGGGCTCAAGCGTGCCAGACGGACCGGGACCTCAGAGCTGCGTACCTCGATCCGGTCACCGATCGCCACGTGCAACGTGCGGTGCCCGTCACAGGTGAGCACCGCAGCAGTGGCCGAGTGCTCCAGGACCAGCACGGTGACCACCGACGACGGCCCGACGACCAACGGCCGCGCGAACAAGGCGTGCGCACCCAGGGGGACGACGATCATCCCGGTGACGTCCGGCCACACGACAGGGCCGCCGGCGGAGAACGCGTGCGCGGTCGACCCGGTCGGGGTGGCGACGATCACCCCGTCGCACCCAAAACGTTCCAGGCGGTGGTGGTCGACCTCGATACCGATGTCGAGCATCCGCGACGGCTGGGCTTTCTCCAGCGACACCTCGTTCATCGCCCAGCCGTCGGTGCGCTGCCCGCCGGCGGTGGTCAGGGTGAGCTCGACGGTGCACCGTTCTTCGACCTCGTAGTCGCCGGCCGCCAGGCGGTGCACCGCGTCGGCGACGTCGTCAGGTTCGATCTCGGCGAGGAACCCGAACCGGCCAAGGTTCACCCCGAGGATCGGCACACCTGTGCCGCGGGTGAGCTCGGCGGCACGCAAGATCGTCCCGTCACCGCCGAGGACGACAGCGAGCTCGAACGACGGCAGGTCCGCCGCTGCGGCGTTGTGGGCGGCAAGCACCGGTTCGATCCCGGTCGCGGCAAGCTCGGTGAGCACGACCTCGGTCGCTGCGACCGCCTCAGGGCGGCCGGTGTGCCGTACGACCAGGGCGCGGCGCGTCACCTCGCACCCGCCGTGGGACCGTCGAACACCTCGACGAGCAGGTCCTCGTGCGGACGGCCCTGGACCTCGCCTGGGCCACGGGTGAGCCACAGCACGTACTCGAGGTTGCCGGCCGGGCCTGGCAGGGAGCTGGTGACCAGGCGGTGCGCGGCCAGGCCCAGGGCCTCGGCGGCGGTGAGGATGTCGGCGACGGCACGTCGCCGTTCGGATGGTTCGTGGACGACCCCACCAGCGCCCAGCGCCTCGCGGCCGACCTCGAACTGTGGTTTGACGAGCACGACGAGGTCTGCGTGGGGTGCGGCAGCGCTGACCGCCGGGCCGAGCACGAGGCGCAAGGAGATGAACGACACGTCCACCACGACGAGGGTCGGAGCAGGGTCGATGTCGCCAGGGGCCAGGTCACGGGCGTTGAGGCCCTCACGCAGCTCGACCCGCGGGTCAGCGCGCAGGTCAGGGTCGAGCTGGGAGTGCCCAACATCGACAGCCACGACGTGCCGGGCACCGCGGCGCAGCAGCACGTCGGTGAACCCGCCGGTCGCAGCCCCGACATCCATGCAGTCGCGGCCGGCGACATGTGGTCCGCCCCAGGTGTCCAGGGCCCCGGCGAGCTTGTAGGCGGCGCGTGAGACGTAGTCAGGGCCGAGGGGGTCGGCGATGACACGTAGGCGCTGGTCGTCGGCGACGAGGGTCGCTGGGCGCCGGACCACCTCAGGACCGATGCACACCCGCCCGTCGCCGATGAGCCTCTGGGCGTGCCGACGTGACCGGGCGAGGCCTCGCTCGACCAGTGCGACGTCCAGCCGGGCCGTCACCGGGCGCCACCGCCCTGGCTGGACTGGGCCAACCGGTCTTGCAGGCGCTGGTGGGCGTCGTCGAGCAGGTCCACCTGGGCTGCTAGAGGCAGGTCGCCCACACCCGCGAGAGCGTCGACGATCGCGTCGACGTCGGGGTCGTGGGTACGCGGCGCTGTGTCGTCCGCGGTCTGGTTCTCACCGTGCACCCGACCACGCTACCGCCAGCGGGCCCTTCGCTGGGCACCGACGGGAGACTAGGTCCGGTCGAAACGGTCGAGCTCGGTGACTTT
>WRCL01000040.1 GCA_009783975.1 Micrococcales bacterium | reverse complement strand
GTGGTGGTCTCCACGGTCAGCTGTATCTACGGGTTGGGCACCCCCCAGGAGTACGTCGACCGGATGGTCACCGTCACCGTCGGAGAGATGGTCGAACGCGACCTGCTGCTGCGCGAGTTCGTCGCGATGCAGTACACACGTAACGACATGTCGTTCACCCGCGGGACGTTCCGTGTGCGCGGCGACACCGTGGAGATCATCCCGATGTACGAAGAGCTCGCGGTGCGGATCGAGTTCTTCGGCGACCAGGTCGAGGCGATCGCGACGCTGCACCCGCTGACCGGTGACCAGGTGCGCACCGAGCAGCAGGTGCACATCTTCCCCGCGAGCCACTACGTCGCCGGCCCTGAACGGATGGAAGCAGCGATCAGGGGGATCGAGGACGAGCTCGCCGCCCGCCTGGACGACCTGGGCCGGCAGAACAAGCTGCTCGAAGCCCAGCGGCTGCAGATGCGGACCACCTACGACCTGGAGATGATGCGCCAGATCGGGTCGTGCGCGGGGATCGAGAACTACTCGCGCCACATTGACGGACGCGGTCCAGGCAGCCCCCCGAACACGCTGCTCGACTTTTTCCCCGAGGACTTCTTGCTCGTCGTCGACGAGTCGCACGTCACCGTCCCGCAGATCGGGGCGATGTTCGAAGGGGACTCCTCGCGCAAACGTGAGCTCATCGACCACGGGTTCCGCCTGCCGTCGGCAGCCGACAACCGGCCCCTGCGCTGGGAAGAGTTCACCGACCGCGTCGGGCAGGCCATCTACCTGTCAGCGACCCCCGGCCCGTACGAGCTGTCGATGTCCGACGGTGTCGTCGAGCAGATCATCCGCCCCACAGGGCTGGTGGACCCGCAGGTCGTCGTCAAGCCGACCAAAGGCCAGATCGACGACCTCATCGACCAGATCCGCACCCGCGCCGGGCGTGACGAGCGGGTGCTGGTGACGACGCTGACGAAGAAGATGGCCGAAGACCTCACCGACTATCTTCTCGACAAAGACATCCGCGTGCGTTACCTGCACTCGGAGGTCGACACCCTGCGCCGGGTCGAGCTGTTGCGCGAGCTGCGCCTGGGGGAGTACGACGTGCTCGTCGGGATCAACCTGCTGCGCGAAGGGCTGGACCTTCCAGAAGTCTCCCTGGTGTCGATCCTCGACGCCGACAAAGAAGGTTTCTTGCGCTCGGGGACGTCATTGATACAGACCATCGGACGCGCTGCCCGCCACGTCTCGGGCGAGGTGCACATGTACGCCGACAAAGTCACTGATGCCATGGCAAAAGCCATTGACGAGACGAACCGCCGCCGCGCGAAACAGGTTGCGTTCAACACCGCCAACGGCATCGACCCGACCCCCCTGCGCAAGAAGATCGGCGACATCACCGACCTGCTCGCCCGCGAGGACGCCGACACCGCCTCGCTGTTCGCCTCAGGCCGCACCACAGCACGTCGTTCCCGCGGCACTGTGCCTGCTGACGAGCGCCGCCAGCTCGTCGGCGCCGCGGTCGGCGACCTCGCCGACCTCGTCCACGAGCTGACCGACCAGATGCACGCCGCCGCCGCCGAGCTCCAGTTCGAGCTCGCCGCACGCCTGCGCGACGAGATCGCCGACCTCAAACGCGAGCTGCGCCAGCTGAAGTCCGCCACCGACTGACGCACCGAGCTGGACCTGTACCGTGCCAGGGGATAGGGTCGCAGGTCGCACCACCGAGACAGAAGAGCGAGGCACCTTGACGATGAGCAAGGCAGAAAAAGCACTGGCCAAAGCCGCGCTGACCGGTATCGACGAGGTCGGCTGGACAAATTTCGGCGAAACTGCGCACTATATTCCGGCGCTGGTCAAGGAACTTTATCAGGCCAAGAAGTACGAAAATGCTGCCATGGACCTGTGCCTTGATTTTGGTGGGGATGAGATGGTCCCAGCGTTCCCGTTCCTCGCCCGGGTGGCGGCTGACCCGCAGGCACCCGGAGGGTACGAAGCCCTGAAGCTGCTGGCAGGTTACGCCGACACGGTCCAGCTCGAGACCAGGGTCCGCGCGGAGCCGGAGCACGCTGCGATGCGTTCGGCTCTTGTCGCGTGCGCCCCGCTGCTGTTGCCGTGCCTTGCTGCCACAGCAACGGAGATCCGGCGTGGCGTGGCGGGGTTTTTCTCCGGGCTGTCCGACGTTCCCGCCCACACCGTCGCGGTGCTGCACGACCGTCTCGCAGTGGAGGACGACGCACTGGTGGTCGGTGCGTTGGTCTCGGCGTTGCGGGCCCATGACGCGCTGACCGAGGACGAGGTCGTACGCCTGCGCGCCGCTCCCGACCAGGTGCGGTTCGCCGCAGCTTGGAACGCCTGGCCCGATCCTGAGGCTCTCCAGACTCTCGTCGCACTGTGGAACACGTGCGCCGCCAAGCTCGACCTCCGCGCGGTCGGCATCCTGATGGACACGACCGAGCTGGGCGCCGAGCACGTCGGCTGGTTGACCGACCTGGCCCTCCAGGGCGGCACCGCAGCGTGTGACGCGCTGCTCAGTGGTTTCCACACCATGTTGAACCAGCGTCGTGACCTGTACCCGGCGCTGTGCGACGCCCTGCTGCGCATCGCTTCGAGCCCGTTCGCCGGTTTTGACGACGCAACACCGTTGGCGGGGGAGGCGGCCGACTATTCTCTGACACCCAGGCAGTGTGTGGTGCTCGTCATGGTCACGGCCGCTCCCGCTGCCGGCGACCGACGTACCGAGCTGCTCGACGCGCTCGCGGGTATCGCGGCCCAGGCGCCGGTCCCGCAGTACGACGGTGAACCGCACGACAAGCTCAACGACATCCGCGCTGACGCGCTGCGGGCCCTGTTCGGGTGGGCGTATGGGGCCCGCCACAGTGCGGCCGTCCATGCACACCCAGGTGCGATGGACATGTTGCGGACGCTCATCGCGAACGCTGGTGGGGATGATGTCGCCGCCGGTTCGTGGAACCTCGGTTTCGGTCCGCTCCTTGGCCAGGACGTCACCGGCGGGCTGCGCTGGGTGGCCTCACGGCTCCCGGCAGACCAAGCCCACGAGCTGGCGGCGATCGCTGGCGAGCAGCTGCGCCGACCCGGTGCGCACGGGTGGCTGCACGTCTTGGCCGAGCTGCCGGACGAGGCCAGCCGTCCATGGTGGGACGATGCGGTCGAGGCCGCCCGGACTGCTCCGGACTGGTCGGTCGTGGACACGCTCGTGAGATGGGGCACGCCAGCAGCCGTGACCTTGCTCGAAGAGTGGGCAGAAGCAGGTGACCTACGCCGGTGGGCCACGCTCGCGCTCGGGGTCCTGCGCCGCGACGTGAACCTGGTGGACGAGGCCTTCGCTGACGGCCTGCCCGAGCACGGCCGCTGGTTCGTGGCCCTGGCCGACGAGATGGTGACCAGCCAGGTGCTCGTGACGTGCCGCCCTGTTCTCGCCGGTGGCCAGACGCCAGACGGCCAGCTCTTCCGCGGGGAGCTCGAGCTCGCCTGTGTCCAGGCTGTCGTCGGGGATGACGGGCTCGCGCCAGTGTGGCCGACCGTGCTCGCCTTGGTTGACGACCCAGACGTCATGGCTGATGCGGTGTCTGCTGCGACCGGGTTGTTGGCCCGATACCCGCAGGACGTTGCCAGCGTCCGGTGCCGTCGTGAGCTTGTCGCAGTCCTGGCCCGCACCGTGGAGAAGGGCCGGGAAGACCCATACGGCAACCGAGATCTGGCAGCGCCCGTGGTGGCTGCCACCGGTCTGCTGGACCTGGGTGAGCCGCTTCCCGCACCAGCGGCCAGACGTGCGACCGCCATGCTCAAGGCACTCGGCGGTGCGTACTACTACCGCTATGACGACGCCCTGGACGACGCGTGCCGGGTGCTTGAGGCCGCCGGCCGCCAGGGTGCGGTGCGCAAGAAGGCCATGACAGCCCTGCACGCACTGGTCGACTCACCAACCCGCATGCAAGACGACTCCGAAGAGCTGGACTCTGACGAGCGGTTCGTCTCCCGGCTGCATGCGCTGATCGACGTCCTCGGGTCCTGAGACCCGTCTCCGGCAATCACCGGTCGACCAGCAGGACGACGATGGTACCGCCGGGACGCCCCGTGCCGTACAGTTGCGCGTTGGAGGGGAGTACTCCCCGCGACGTCATCGTCAGCACGGTGGGCCAAAGGCGGCCCGCCCGGTGGCGTCGGGTAGCCAGGTGGCCGCCGGACGAGACCTCCGCGGTATCGTCGTCGGCGGAGGTTGGCCTTCATGCACCTGGACACAACGACTTGGGTGGTCACGATCGCACTGGCGGTCGGGGTGCTCGCCTTTGACCTGGTGCACATCATGCGGCACCCGCATGTGCCCAGCCCGAAGGAGAACCTGCGGGCCCTGGGGGTGTACATCACTCTGGCGCTGGCGTTCGGGGTGTGGGTGGGGGTTGTGCACGGCGGGGAGTTCGCGGTGCAGTTCTACGGCGGGTGGCTGACCGAGTACTCGCTGTCGGTGGACAACCTGTTCGTGTTCTTGCTCATCATGAACCGGTTCGCGGTGCCGCGGCAGTACCAGCAGAGCGCGCTGCTGGTCGGGATCATCCTCGCCCTGGTGCTGCGGGCGGTGTTCATCGTCGCCGGGGCCGTGGCGATCGCCAAGCTCTCGTGGGTGTTCTACCTGTTCGGCGCGTTCTTGCTGTGGACCGCCTGGACAGTGGCCACAGAGGACACCTCGCAGGACGCGCAGTACAACCCGCCGCGGATCGTCGCGGCTGTGCAGCGGGTGCTGCCGTCGACGACGCAGTACCACGGGGTGCGGCTGGCCGCCCGGGTCGACGGGCGACGTGTGGCCACCCCGATGCTCATGGTGCTCATCGCGATCGGGATCACCGACCTGCTGTTCGCGTTCGACTCGATCCCGGCGGTGTTCGGGCTGACCAAAGAGCCGTACCTGGTGCTCATGGCGAACGTCTTCGCGCTCATGGGCCTGCGGCAGCTGTTCTTCTTGCTCGGCAACCTGCTCGACCGCTTGGTGTACCTCAACACCGGGCTGGGGGTGCTGCTGGCGTTCATCGGCGTCAAGCTCGTCCTGCACGCCCTGGCGGAGAACACGCTGCCGTTCATCAACGGCGGCCAGCACGTCACGTGGGCCCCGGCGGTCCCGGCCTGGATGGGGCTGGTCGCGATCGTGACGATCCTCGGGGTCACGGTGCTCGCGTCGTTGTGGCACGACCGGCGGTCCCACGGCTCGTAGCCGGACGTCGTTCGGGTGAACTCAGGCTACGCACACGTAACCTACGTATGCGTAGGTTACTCTGGCGCTTGTGACCGTCGCCGACACCGTCGTGCACCACCAGCCGCCAATGGAGATCGTCGTCCCCGACGAGCCGCTCACCGAGGTCCTGCGCCGCTCTGTGCGCGAGCACCCCAAGGTCGTCGCGGTCGACTTCTTGGGACGCCAGACCACCTACCGGCAGCTGTCGGTCCAGATCAGCAAAGCTGTTGGGGCCCTGCAAGACCTCGGGGTCGGCCACGGCGACCGTGTGGCGCTCGTGCTGCCGAACTGCACCAGCCACATCGTCGCGTTCTGGGCGGCGCTGCGTCTGGGTGCGGTCGTCGTCGAGCACAACCCCCTGTACAGCGTCGGGGCGCTGGCCCACCAGCTGGCCGACTCTGGGGCGACCGTCGTGCTCGCGTGGAGCAAAGCTGTGCCGGCGGTCCTCGAGGCCCAGCCCGACACGCAGGTGCGCACCGTCGTGGCCGTCGACCTGGCCCGTGACCTGCCCACGACGAGCCGGTACGCCCTGCGCCTGCCGGTGAGCAAAGCCCGTGAGATGGCCGCCAAGGTCCGCGGGCCGGTGCCCAAGCACATCCAGTGGTGGCACCGGCTGGTCGCCGCTGCCGAACCGGTCGCCTCCGTCGACCAGGACCCCACCGCCGACGACCTCGCGCTGCTGCAGTACACCGGCGGGACGACGGGCACCCCGCGCGGCGCGATGCTCACCCACCGCAACCTCACCGCGAACTGCATACAGGGCGAGGCGTGGACCGGTGCGCCGCACGGCAGCGAAGTGGTCTACGGGGTGCTGCCGTTCTTCCACGCCTTCGGGCTGACGCTGTGCCTGACGTACTCGGTGCGCATCGCCGCGACGATGGTCGCGTTCCCGAACTTCGACCCTGACCAGGTCGCCGCCGCCCAACGGCGCATCCCGGGGACGTTCTTGCCCGCGGTCCCACCGATGCTCGACCGTCTCGTCGACGCCGCCGAGCGCACCGGCACGTCGCTGTCGTCGTTCCGCTACTCAGTCTCAGGTGCGATGTCGTTGCCCGCGGCCACCGCCGAGCGCTGGGAGAAGGCCACTGGTGGGCTCGTCGTCGAAGGGTACGGGTTGACCGAGACCTCCCCGGTCGCCCTGGGCAGCCCCCTGACCGAAGACCGCCGGCCAGGTGCGCTCGGCATCCCGTTCCCGTCCACCGAGATCCGCCTCACCGACCCCGAAGACCCGCAGCGTGAGGTCGAGCCGGGCCAGCACGGCGAGCTGCAGATCCGCGGGCCGCAGGTGTTCGCCGGGTACTGGAACGGCCCAGAGGAGACCGCCCAGCAGCTGCTGCCCGACGGCTGGCTGCGCACCGGCGACTTCGTGCGCCGCGACGACGACGGGTTCGTCTACCTCGTCGACCGCCTCAAAGAGGTCATCGTCACTGGCGGGTTCAAGGTGTACCCGTCCCAGGTCGAAGACCACCTGCGCGGTCTGGAAGGTATCGAGGACGTCGCCGTCTTCGGTGTTCCCGAGGCTGACCGCGGCGAGTCGGTCGTCGCCGCGATCGTCCTCAAGGTCGGCCACACAGTCGAGACCGTCGACCTCGCCGCAGTCCGCGCGTGGGGTGAGCAGCGCCTGGCCCGGTACGCGCTGCCCAAACAGCTCGTCGTGCTCAGTGAGCTTCCGCGGTCCCAGGTCGGCAAGGTCCTGCGCCGCGTCGTGCGCGAGCACGTCTTGCGCCGTGACGAAACCCCACCGCCGGGGATGTGATCACCTGACCTGTCGTGCGCTGACATGATGGGCTGGTGGAGGACCTCGAACAGCTCGGCACCATCCAGCTGCGGCGTGTCGTCGTCGGCGAGTTCGCGACGAACGTGTACCTGCTCACCGACCCCACTGTCCGCCGGCAGGTGCTCATCGACCCGGGGGCCGAGCCCGACGCGGTGCTCGCCCTCGTCGCCTCTGGGATGCCCCGCGCGACGCTCGACACTGTCGTGGTCACGCACCGGCACCACGACCACACCGGCGCGCTGGCGCAGGTGGTCGCCGCGACCCATGCCCAGGTCGTGGCCGGCTACGACGACGCGGACGCCATCACCGCCGCGACCGGCGTGACCGTGCACCGGGCTCTGCGCCACGGCGACCAGCTCGTGATCGGGTCGGTCACCGCCGACGTCGTCGCGCTGCGCGGGCACACACCCGGGTCGATCACCGTCGCTGTGCCTGAGCAGCGCCCGGACCGCCCGGTGCGCACCCACCTGTTCGTCGGCGACTCGCTGTTCCCCGGCGGGCCGGGGATGACCACCGCCGCGCAGCACTTCGACCAGCTGTACACCGACCTCGTCGTGCGCGTCTTCGGGGTGTACCCCGACGAGACCACCGTCCGCCCTGGTCACGGCCTGGCCACGACCCTGGGTGACGAACGCCCCCACCTGCGCGAGTGGCGCCAGCGCGGCTGGTGAGGTCGCCGCTCGCTCCTGCGCCGATCCCGCAGACACGGGAACACCGAGGGGTTATTCAGCATCAAAGCAGATGAGCGAACAAGGAGGGATCATGACCGACGACACGTGTCCACACTGTGGCTCCCCCGACACCGCAGCGATCTTGTACGGCCTGGTCCGTCCGCACGACGACCTGTGCCAGCGCCTGGCTACCGGCGAGGTGATCTTCGGAGGGCTCGTCCTCAGCGACCGCGACCCCATCCGGCGCTGCAACCAGTGCACACAAGACTTCGCCTTCGTCACCTGGGTCCGGCGCCAGCTCGTCAGCTGAGGGCAGCAAACGCCTGGTGGTTGGGCGAACTGGTGTCGGGGACCGCGAAGATGACCTTGCGGTAGCGGCCCTGGAACTCGGGGTCGGCCAGCAGGTCGTGCCAGATCCCTGCGACGACAGCTGGGTCGTTGCCGAAGACGCCGCAGCCAAAAGCCCCGAGGATGATGGTGGAGCACCCGGCCAGCGCACGCAGGGTGTTGCACATCTTGGTGCGCAGGTCGTCGGCGACACGTGCATGGTCCACGGCCGGCAGGTTCTGCATCATCGCCGAGACGTTCGGTGCGGCGATGGTGAAGAAGTCGACGCGGGGCCGGTCGTCCAACCACCGTCCAGCGTCGTCGCGGATGATCGGCACCGCCGGGGCCCACACACCGCCGGTGGTGTAGAAGTACGAGTTCTTCTCGGCCCGGCTGGGGGCGTAGAACTCGGCCTCGACCGACTCCAGCGCGAACGGCAGCAGCGAGGCGTAGCTGATCGCCTCTTCTTGGGCGAGCGAGCCGCTGCGCCAGCCCCCACCGGGTTTGGTCGCCGAGGCGAACACCATGACACCGACCCGTCCTGGGAGCCGGGCCTCGCGGGTCATGACCTCGACCACCGACGCCGCCTCGAGCGTGATGACGGTGTCGACCGGGGTCGCCGGGCCCAGCGCCTGTAGCTGAGTGACCACAACACCGTGGCACGCGAGCTCAGGGTGGTCGCGGTAGTACTGGTCGTTCTCGACGGCGACCTGCCGCCGTTGGTTCCTGTTCATGTCACCTTCTTGAATGTTTGGTAGGCGGGAGAACCGCCCAGTAGATCACGTCCCGAAAATCGCGTTGTGCGCACTGCACCAGCTGGGCGACCTGGTCGACATCTCCGTGCGCGAGCTCAAGGACGGCCAGACGGGTGTTGCGCCAGTTATACTCGGACTCAGCCATCACATGCGCGAGAGTAATCGTGTCGAGCAGCTCCACGACTGCTTCACGGTCGGCGGGAGAAAAATCCCGCTGGAGCATGTTCGACTCTACCTGAGCCATGTTCAGCAGCTCATCGCGCGTGAACGGTTCTTTACTCATGCGACGCGCCACCGTCCGACGTTGGCCAGGTCGTAGACGAACCCCTTGCCCCACCGGCCCGTGTCGTCGCACACGTGCGCGATGATCGTGTTCCACTCGCCCGCAGGCTTGGTCGCGTCGCCACGTAGGTAGCGGATCTCGGTCGGCATCATCAGTCCCTTCTCGCTACCCCAGCATCGCAGAGCCACCAGATTCATATCAACTCGATAATTTCAGTCGCCGACGTGTGACCTCCGGATCCTCGAGCCTTGAGCCAATCACCGAATCCACTGGCCGATGAGCCTCGCCGATGCAGAGGTCAGAACAGGACCTGGTGAGGTGGAGACGCGGCAACTGGTTCCGTCGCCCGGTCGGGGACCGCTGACCCATGGCCGTGCGGTTGAGCTGGTCGTGCTGGCCGGCCGGGGTCGGGCAGGGCTGGCCCGTGGTCGGGCGTCCCGGGAGCCGGTCGGGCCGGCTGGCTGGGGTCGGGCAGGGCTGACCCGTGGTCGGGCGTCCCGGGAGCCGGTCGTGCTGGCTGGCTGGGGTCGGGCAGGGCTGGCCCGTGG
>WRCL01000039.1 GCA_009783975.1 Micrococcales bacterium | reverse complement strand
TGGCTGTGGTCCTGCCTGGTGCGTCGGGCCTGACCCCGCGGACGTTGGGTGTCGCGGTCGACAACGCGTTGCACCAGGTCGACCCTGACCGTGCCGTGGTCGACCAGCAGGCCCGCGCTTGGCGTCGTGTGGGCAGCCCGTGCCCGTTGGGCCAGGGCATGGCCTCGTTGACCGCGGTCCTGGCTGTGGTCGACGCGGCCAGGGTCGACAAGACGTTGGAGCAGGTCGCCCGTGCGGCGCGTGCCGCTGGTGACCCGCGCAACCTTGGTCAGCTGCGCGCGGACATCATGGTCGACGTCCTGACCGGCGACGCCCGAGCCGTGGCCCAGCACGACCACGGTCTGGGGTTCGCGCCAGCGGGCGTGGCTGAGCAAGATCAGTGTGCAGGCGACACCGCCGAGCCTGGCCGGGCCTTCTTGGACGCAGACGCCCTGGGGTCACCCGGGTATGGCGCAGCCCACACCGGCCGCCCCGGCCAGGACGTATCAGCCCACCGCGGCCAGGCAGGTCCCGCCGTCCACGCCGGTACCGCTGTGACCAGGCAAGACACAAGAACCGTCCCCAATGTCCTCGCACCGGACGACGACGAACCACCCGACGACCCGTACGACGACTTCCACCAGCGGTCCCGGTGGCGGTTACCACCACCAGGCACAGTCCACGTCAACCTCACCATCTCCGCCGCCTCCTTGCTGGGCCTCACCAACGATCCCGGGCACATCGCAGGGGCCGGGACCATCGACGCAGTCACCGCCAGGGCTCTGGCCCACGACGGGCCGTGGCGGCGGATCGTCACCGACCCGGTCTCTGGTGCTGTGCTGGACGTGGGGCGAACCAGGTACCGACCACCAGCGGCCCTGGCCGCGCACGTGGCAGCACGCAACCCGCACTGCGTGTGCTCAACATGCGCCCAACCAGCGGCGAACTGCGACCTGGACCACACCACCGAATGGCGCGACGGCGGCACGACCAACGTGTCGAACCTCGCACCGTTGTGCCGCGCCTCACACACCTTGAAGACCGACGGGCACCTGCGCCTGACGACGACCGCACCGGGTGTGTACCGCTGGACCACCGCGCTGGGGATCAGGTACCAGGTTGACACCACCAGCGGCGTGCCACGCCGCAAACGAGTACGCATGATCCGCGACGACATCCCACCGCCTTTCTGAGCAGGGAAGACGCTGGAGGCCGGGTCGAGGCATTGGCGAAGAATCCGGCAACCGCACCAGACCGCCGAGGAGTTCCGCGTCGCACTCGTCGCGCTGTTGGACCGCGAGGACAAGACTGGGAGCCAGGGTGGGTGGGAGAGAATCCTCCCTGTTGTCCCGGGAGATATCGACGTCGAAGAGGTCAGTTCTGCTCCGGAGTGACTGGTGTGACCGGCGTCCTCCCGAGCCTGGCGAAACATGGCGGGTTAGCGTCCAGGCCTGCTCCATCTTTCTTGCGCCCTACGGCAACCGGGGGAGTCCGGGATACTCGGTACCATTCGTCTGGTAATGATTGCCCCGTCGTTGTCGCTTGTTGGAATTGAGGGTCCCTCCGTCGTCGCGGGCCAGTCGGCCTGGCCGGATCATTTCCGTGAACAGGGCAGAGGCCAGGTCGTCACCTGCCTGCGTCCTCGACGTTGGTGGGGTGAGCACTACCATGTGTGCTGGGTGCAAGGACGCCCTGCTCGAGCGTGCCCAGGTCGAAGTAACGCGCCGCCGCGACGATCGCGGTGTACAGCAGCACCACGGCCAGCGTCGCCACCGTGGCTCCGATGATCTGTCTCGATTCGACAAGGGCCAGCAGCCAGAACCCTCCAGCCGCCACGACGTGCACCCAGAACGTCACCCGCTTGGCACGCTGGGCTGGTTCTGGTGGAGACCCGGTGGTCGCCGTCACAGGTGGGAGCGCCGGCGGCATTGGTGTGGTCCTGAAGTCGTCCACCGCAGTTTCTCCTTTGCTGCCCCGGCGCTCATGGTGTCAGACCGGCGACCGACGACGCCAGGTGCCGCGAGGGACCGGCCTGGGCCGTCACGGGTGGATTCCCGGTGGCGGAACAGTCGAGACCAGAAGATGCGACCACGCGGTCCTCGCCTGGGCAGCGGCTGTGCCCCCCATCCGGACCTCGGCTGTCTCAGCCGGTGACCGACGTAGGGCGGGGCGACACGTGCCGGCGGGACCGGCTGACGGCGGCGGGCGGTGCGTTGTCGCTGCTCGGCGGGGCCAGAACCCCACGGCGCTGTGGCGTGCCGTCCACACGCTCAGGCGGGGTCTGCGGTGTCAGCGATGAGCCGGTGTGCGCCACGAGTGTCACGGTCTGTCGTCTGCGCAGGTGACGTGGCAGGATCTTCCCGTGAGCGAGCAGCCGTCCGAAGCCTTGGTGCGCCTTGCGCACGAGTACTCGATCTCGACCGAGCACTGGAGCTCGTCAGGCGAGCTCGTCCACGTGTCAGCCAAGACCCTGCTCGGGGTCCTGGCGGCGCTGGGTGTGGACGCCTCGACACCGGCGAAGGTCGACCAGGCCCTGGCGTACCGCACCGACGAACGGTGGCGGCGCACCTTGCCTCCGGTCGTCGTGCTCACCGCGGGCAAGACAGCCCGCCTGCCGGTGCACGTGGCCCACGGCGACCCGGTCATGTGCTGGGTCGAGCTTGCTGAGGAGTCCGGGGCTGTGCGGGTCGACCTCGTCCAGGCTGATGTGGCGACCAAACCGCGCAAGGTCGACGGGCGTCTTGTGCGCCGGGCTTCGTTCGACCTGCCTGACGACCTGCCGCTGGGCTGGCACGAGATCCGCGCCCAGGGTCCTTCTGCCCAGGCCCGTGCGACGCTCGTCGTCGTCCCGCACCACCTGGAGCTGCCCGAACCGGTCGCCGACACACGTGTGTGGGGCATGATGGCCCAGCTGTACTCGGTGCGTTCGGCCCGTTCGTGGGGGCTGGGGGACTTCTCCGACCTCGCCGAGCTTGCTGAGGTCTGCGGACGTTTTGGCGCGGACTTCCTGCTCATCAACCCGGTCCACGCCGCCGAACCGGTCCCGCCGGTCACACCCAGCCCGTACCTGCCGGTGACGCGGCGTTTTGTCAACCCGATGTACATCCGGGTCGAAGACATCCGAGAGACGGCGTACCTGTCGTCGGCGGACATGGCGCTGGTGGAGTGGGCCGGCGAACCAGCCCAGGCCTTGAACACCGACCCCGGCCCGATCGACCGTGACGTGGTGTGGACCGCAAAACGCGCCGCCCTCGAAGTGGTGTTCACCGTCCCGCGCTCAGCGGCGCGGCAGGCCGCGTTCGACCGGTACACCGCCGAGGAAGGCGACGGGCTGGCGACCTTTGCCGTGTGGTGCGCCCTGGCCGAGCACTTCGCGGGGTCGCGGTGGCCCGCTGAGGCCCGCGACCCGGCCAGCGCGAAGGTCGCCGAGCTGCGCGAGACGTTGGCGGCCCGTGTGGCGTTCTACACCTGGTTGCAGTGGGTCGCCGACGAACAGCTCGCCGCAGCCCAGCAGGCCGCCGTCGACGCAGGGATGGTGCTCGGCATCATGCACGACCTGGCCGTCGGGGTGCACACCGACGGCGCCGACGTGTGGTCGCTGGGTCCTGTGCTCGCCTCAGGTGCGACAGTCGGGGCACCACCAGACATGTACAACCAGCAAGGCCAGGACTGGACGCAGCCCCCGTGGCACCCCGAAGAGCTTGCCCGCGCCGGGTACGGCCCGTACCGCGACATGCTGCGCACCGTCTTGCGCCACGCGGGGGCCGTGAGGATCGACCACGTCCTCGGGCTGTTCCGGCTGTGGTGGATCCCCTCGGGGAACCGGCCCGCCGACGGGGCGTACGTGCGTTACGACCACGACGCCATGGTCGGGATCCTCATGCTCGAGGCCCAGCGGGCCGGGGTCGTGGTCATCGGCGAAGACCTCGGCACAGTCGAACCATGGGTGTGCGACTACCTCACCGAACGCGGGATCTTGGGCACCGGGGTGCTGTGGTTCGAGAACGACGGCAGCCACCCGCGTCCGCCCGAGCAGTGGCGCCGCGGACAGCTGGCGAGCGTGACGACCCACGACCTGCCCCCGACCGCGGGGTACCTCGCCGGTGAGCACGTCGCGCTGCGTGAACGTCTGGGGCTGCTCACCGAACCGGTCCAGGCTGTGCGGGCCCGGGCCGCCGCTGAACGTGAGGCGGTGCTGCGCACGTTGCGCCAACGTGGGCTCATCAACGACGGTGCGTCCGAACGCGCCATCGTCGAAGCGATGCACCGGTACATCCTCGCGACCCCCTCAGTGCTCATCGGGGTGTCGTTGGCTGACGCGGTCGGTGAGCGGCGGGCCCAGAACCAGCCGGGGACCGACGAGCAGTACCCGAACTGGAAGGTCCCTCTGGCCGACTCGGTCGGCGACCTCGTGTCGGTCGAAGACCTCGGACGCAACCCACGCCTGGTCTCGCTCACCCGGGTGATGAACGGGGGGTGAGCCGGGAGGTCTCACCCGGTCGGTGGGGTCTGCTCAGGGCCACCGTCCCGCAGCCCGTCGAACACGCGCAGGGTGAACCACTGGCCAGCGGAGTTGCGGCACAGCACGCCTGCTGTGCGCGACTCGCAGGTGAAACCGCTGAGGGTCTGGGTCTGGCCGTACTCCAGCTGCTGGGCACCGGCGGGGAACACGGCCCCGCCGATCGTCACCGTCTGCTGCCCGTCGCCGACGACGACAGTCACCTCGTTGGCGCACGCCGCCCGCGCCCCTGTGGCGTCCAGGACGACGACATGGTCGGCCCGGCAGGTCACCTGCGGCCAGGTGAACGCGTTGGCGATCGCACACACGACGCGGTCAGGACCCATCTGGCACTGGACGTTGCCCGAGGGCATCGTGAAGTCGACAGGTTCGACGACGATGGTGTCCGGTGGCGGTGCCGTGGCGTCGGGCCGGCCGAACTGGCGCACGGCGAGCACGGCGAACACCGCGACGAGCACGACGTCGACGAGGGCCAGGGCGGTAGCCCACCGCCGCCCGCGGGTGCTGAGCACGAGCACCTCCTCGTGTGTGCCACCGGCGCTGTTGGTCCAGCGCGCGGGTCTTACCGTATCGTCCTGCACTGGTCGACGACGACGGTTCTGCCAACCAGGCGGTCCCCCGGCGCCGACCACGCAGCGCGCGAACCAACGCCAGACATAGGGTGTTGGTCCCGCCCGGCCCCCCGATCGGGGATACTGGGCCGTGTTTGTGGGTGACCTTGCCGGGTCTGGGTGACCTGGGGGTGCACTGGGTGTGATGATGAGGAAACCGCGGCCTCGCAGGTCGCCGACGACGGACACACGGTGTCGGAGAGGAACGGCAGCCTGTGCCGGGACACAACCTCACACGTGAGGAAGCCGCACGACGCTCTGGTCTGGTCACCGTCGAGTCCTATGAGGTGACGCTCGACCTGGTGCACACCGGGCGGACGTTCATGTCGACGAGCAAGATCACGTTCACCGCCTCCGCTGGGGCCACGACGTTCGTCGACCTCGTCGCGTGGCGGGTGCGCGAGGTCGAGCTCAACGGCGAGGTCCTCGATGTCGCCCAGGCCGTCACCGACGGCAAGGTGACCTTGGGCCCTCTGGCCGACCACAACGTCGTGACCATCGTCGCCGAGTGCGAGTACTCGCGCACCGGTGAGGGCCTGCACCGGTTCGTCGACCCTGTCGACGGGCAGACCTACCTGTACTCGCAGTTCGAGATCGCCGACGCGTCGCG
This sequence comes from Micrococcales bacterium, assembly GCA_009783975.1. Lineage (GTDB taxonomy): Bacteria > Actinomycetota > Actinomycetes > Actinomycetales > Cellulomonadaceae > Cellulomonas. Next base: position 3,871 of record WRCL01000039.1, on the reverse strand, counting down.
GGTGTTCGCGTGCTTCGACCAGCCCGACCTCAAAGCCCCGTTCACGTTCACCGTCATCGCCCCGGCGGGCTGGACGGTCATATCGAACGAACGTCCCGCGTCGTTGCCGACGAGCACCGCTGATGTGGCGACCTGGCAGTTCGCCCCGACCAGACCGTTGCCCACCTATGTCACCGCGATCGTCGCCGGACCGTACCAGGGCACAACTGCACAGGTGACCACACGTGACGGGCGTGAGCTGGAGCTGGGTGTGCACTGCCGGGCGTCGTTGGCCCAGCACCTGGACCCTGAAGAGATCATCGCGACGACGAGCGCCGGCCTGGCGTTCTACGAAGAGGCTTTCGACCACGACTTCCCGTTCAGCAAGTACGACCAGGTCTTCGTCCCTGAGTTCAACGCTGGTGCGATGGAGAACGCCGGGGCTGTGACCTTGTCCGAGTCGTACGTGTTCCGCTCGGTCGTGCCTGACGCGGTCCGCGAACGGCGGGCGATCACCGTCTTGCACGAGCTTGCGCACATGTGGTTCGGCAACCTGGTGACGATGCGCTGGTGGGACGACCTGTGGCTCAACGAGTCGTTCGCCGAGTACGTCTCGCACCTGGCCACGGTGCGCACGACGCGCTGGACCGGGGCCTGGGCGACGTTCGCCGGGAGGGAGAAGTCCTGGGCGTACCAGCAAGACCAGCTCCCCACGACCCACCCGGTCGTCGCCGACATGCACGACCTGGAAGACGTCGAGGTGAACTTCGACGGCATCACCTACGCCAAAGGCGCCAGCGTCTTGCGCCAGCTTGTCGCATGGGTCGGCGAGGAGGAGTTCTTCGCCGGGGTGCGGGCGTACTTCGCCCGGTACGCGTGGGGGTCCACGACGCTGGCGGACCTGCTCGCCGAGCTTGAGCGCACATCAGGCCGGGACCTGTCGACATGGTCGCGGTTGTGGTTGCAGCAGGCGGGGGTCGGCTGCCTGGCACCTGAGCTCGTCGCCTCGGGGACGAAGATCGAACAGCTTGCGCTGCTGCACACCCGCGACGACGAGGCCACGCTGCCACCGCACAGGCTTGCTGTGGCCGGGTACGACCTTGTCGACGGGGCCCTGACCCGCGCGTGGCGCATCGAGCTGGACGTCGTCGAGGCCCGGACCTTGATACCCGAGGCTGCTGGGCGCCGCCGCCCGACGGTGCTGCTGCTCAACGACGGCGACCTCGCCTACACCAAGGTGCGGCTGGACCTGTCGTCGATGCGCGCAGCGATGGCCTCACGGCACACGTTCGACGACCCGCTCACCCGTGCCCTGGTGTGGGGGATGTGGTGGGACGCAGCCCGCGACGGGGAGGTCGCCCCGACGACCTTCGTCAGCTCAGTGGCCGACCAGGTCGCCACCGAGTGCGACTCCAGCCAGGTGCTGCTGATGTTCCGGCAGGTCACCACCGCGCTGACCCAGTGGGTGCCCCCTGAGCGCCGTCTGGCGACCGCCGGGACGATGGTCGCCCGGCTGCGCGAGCTCGTCGACGACACGGCGATCGACCCCGACGTGCGCCACCAGTGCCTGCGCGCGGTGTGCCGCCACGCCCGGCGGGCCAACGTCCTGGACTGGTTGGACGACCTGCTCGCCGGCAAGCACACGATCCCCGGCATCACCCTCGACGCCGACCTGCGCTGGGAGGTCCTCACCGGCCTGGTCACCGCAGGGGTCGCTGACGAAGAAGACATCGCCGACGAGCAGCACCGCGACCCGTCTGCCACCGGCGTCCGGGCCGCCGCGCTCGCCCGTGCGACGGTCCCGACGGTCCACGCAAAGTCACGGGCGTGGCGTGCGGTGGTCGACCAGGGCATGCTCACCAACGCCCAGCAGGCCGCGACGATCGAAGGGTTCTTGCGCACCTGGGACTCCGAGCTGCTCATCAGCTATGTCCCGCGGTACTTCGACGCCCTGGAAGACGTGTGGGCGACGCGCAGCTCTGAGCCTGCCCAGGCGATCGCCGAAGGCCTGTTCCCCCTGCCGCTGGTCGGCACCCCACAGGTCAACGTCGTCGCTGAGGCTGATATGTGGCTCGAGGACCACCCCGACGCCGCCCCGGCCCTGCGCCGCATCGTCACCGAAGGCCGCGACGCAGCCCGTCGCGCCGCCGTCGCACAGGCCGCCGACCTGCGCGAGTAACACCCCCGCATGTGCTGAACCGACAGTAGACCCCCCTGCTGAACCAGCATCAGCAGTCGTGCCAAAGTGACATCAGACGCCGTGCGAAAACGACATCAGCAGGTGTGGGGAGTTGTGACCAGCGACGAGCTCGGCGCAACCAGCAGCTCACCTCCGCCGGGCACGGACCAGCACGGGACACGACAGCCGGCTCCACGTCCACTCTGGTCACCCGGGTGAAACGCCGCCGGCGGCGAACGTCGGCATCGTGATTCCGGGGGGCGGCGCACTACGCCAACGAACGTACCTGGACGTGTGTTCCGGCGAGGAGAAGGTCAAAGTCGGGTGTGTCGCAGGTGAGCACGACGACCGGCGGTCGCAAGGTCAGCGCGGTCGCGGCGACGAGGGCATCGACCGTGAGGTCTCGTGGTTTGCGTCGCGAGGCTGCCGCGGCGGCGCGCAGCCGGCCGGCGTCGAAAGCGATGGGTTCACTCGGGGGGATCGGGGGGTTGACGCTCTTGAGCGCGCGGCGCACGTTCACGTCGCGGGCCGTGCCGTCGGTGGCCTCGGCGATCGTGACGGTGGACACGTACATCTGCGACCCGGTCCGTTTGACCAGGGCCAGCCAGGTGCGCATCTCGGCGGCATCGGTGGCCAGGGCCGACAACCCGTGAGCGTCGAGGAGGACAGAGACGGCTCGGATCACTGCGCCAGCGACTCCATGAGCGCGTCGACCTCCGCGTCGTCGACCGGGCCGTGCTTGGCCTCCATCCGGGCGAGGATCTCCTCGAGCGCGTCGTAACGCAGCTGGCGCTGGACCGCCTCAGTGATGTAGCACGAGAAGGCTCCGGCTCCCACCTTTGCCTGGACGTCGTCGATGACCGATGCCGGCATCGACACCGACCTCTTGCGGTACGTGGATTCCAAGCTCACAACTCGATGCTACCAGTGGTAGCAATGCCGGGCAATGTCATGGGTCACCAACATGCCGCTGGTCATCACCAGATCCGGACGCGGTCGGCCGGGTCCAGCCACAGCCCGTCGCCGGGCTGCACACCGAAGGCCTGCGCGAACTCGTCGATGTTGCGCACGACGCCGTTGCAGCGGAACTCCTCAGGTGAGTGCGGGTCGATCGCCAGACGCCGGATGACCTCTTCGTCGCGGCCTTTGGACCGCCACGCGAGGGCCCAGGAGCAGAACACCCGCTGGGCGGCGCTCAGACCGTCGACGACCGGCCCGTCAGCCACAGGTGTGCCCAGGGCGATCTCGTACGCACGTAACGCGATCGTCAGGCCGCCGAGGTCGCCGATGTTCTCCCCGATGGTCAGGGCGCCGTTGACCTGGTGCGAACCGCCGAGCTGGCCGGGGGAGAACTGTGAGTACTGGGCGACCAGGGCCCGGGTGCGCGCGTCGAACTCGGCACGGTCCTCGGCGGTCCACCAGTTGACCAGGGCGCCGGTTCCGTCGTACTTGCTGCCCTGGTCGTCGAACCCGTGGCCGATCTCGTGGCCGATGACCGCGCCGATCCCGCCGTAGTTCGCCGCGTCGTCGCGGTCGGCGTCGAAGAACGGCGGCTGCAAGATCGCCGCGGGGAAGACGATCTCGTTCATCCCCGGGTTGTAGTAGGCGTTGACCGTCTGCGGGGTCATGAACCACTCGTCGCGGTCGACCGGACGTCCGATCTTGCCCAGGTGGTAGTCCTGCGCCCAGGCGTTGGCCCGCCGGACGTTGCCG
>WRCL01000038.1 GCA_009783975.1 Micrococcales bacterium | reverse complement strand
TGGAGATGACGTACACGTACCCAGCGCGTTGGTCGACGGTGCGCCGGGCGGTCGCCGCCAGGGCCTGGTCGAGCTCGGCCAGGCGCGCGACGTGGCGTTCGGTCTCCTCGGCGTCACCACGGGCGTGGGCGACGGCCAGGGCGGCAGAACAGTGCTCACGGTCGTGCTCGAGCAGGCTGCGTTCGTGGCGCAGCTGCTCGGCGACCTGGCTCGCCTCGTGCAGGCCAGCGCGGTGGGCACGTTCGGTCTCGGCCTCACTGGCCAGGACGACTGCGTGCTGGGCCGCCAGCTCAAGCTCGGTCGTGCGCAGGCGGTGGTACTCGGCGTCGATCCGCAGGTCCACCAGACGTCCGCATGTCTCGACGGTCGAGGCGAACCGGTCCAGGCGTGCACGTGCGACGTCGAGCCGGCCCGGCTCGACGGTGTGGATCGCGTTCTCAGCCTCAGCGTCGTACGCCGCCAGCGCCAGCGCCGACAGCTGTGCGGGCAGCTCGGTGGCCACGACAGCCCTCGCACGGCGGTTCAGGCGGATCCTGCTCGCCGCGACGACGGCGTCGCCGCGGGCGACCGACCGGTGGATCCGTTCACGGACCTGCGACAACCGGGTCGCCAGGTGTGATGAGTCTTCGGCTGGGTGCTCGAAGTCGTACAGCCCCCGGTGCTGGACGGTCACCTGGCTGCGCACGTCGAGCAGCTCAGCCTGGGCCTGCTCCAGCTCGGCCTGCGTCGTGGCCACCTGCTCGGTCAGCGCCGCGACGGCGTCGCGGGCCTGGGTGACGACATCACGGATCTCGGCCAGGCCCAGCCCGTCGAGCTGTTCGAGCGTCGTGCGCAGCCGGTGGTTCTCGGCCTCCAGGCGTTTGGCGTGCGCCCGGGCCCCGAAGAACCTGGCTGGCGGGTGCTGGGGTTCGTCCGGCAGTGCGATACTCACCCGTCGAGTCTGTATGACGTTGGTGATACAAGCCACCCGAGAGAGTCATTTCCGGACACGGGCGGCATAACTACATCTTTGTCAGATGATGACCGCGACGAGCCTGCCGCGCCATGAGTCCGGCTGGATCCCGGAGCCGACCCAGCCGGACTCGTCGCCGTCGGCTTGTGGCACCAGCCTCGGCGGAGGCGACCGGGCACGCGGCTCCCGGCCATCGCCAGGACGACAGTGTTCTCGTGCTGCACCCGTCGTTCCCACGCTGCACTTGTGTGCCTGGTACCAGCAAGACCAGCCACGGCGCGCTGCGCACCGCCGTGGCCAGGCCGCCGCCAGGGATAAGCCCACACGTCGTCCGGCTATCGGCGAGACTGCCACGCATTACTGGCTCCGGCAACCGCGGCACTCGACGAGGCCAAGCCAGAACATCCCTTCACCCCCGCTCACCTGGACCCTTCCCTGCCAGTGTGGTATTTGTCACACCCATCGCGGGCATACATCCCCTGATCGTGTGAGTTCGTCGCTGGTCAGCGTTCGGCGACGACGAAGGCCACAGCGAGGCCACCGTCGTGGGACAACGACAGGTGCCAGCAGGTGATCCCGAGCTCGGCGGCGCGCGCCGCGACGGTACCGGTGAGCAGCAACGCCGGTGGCCCACCGGACGTCACAGCGCAGTCGTGCCAGCGCAGGTCCCCCGGCGCCCCGAGGGCTTTGGCCACGGCTTCTTTCGCGGCGAAACGGGCAGCCAGCGACTGGTCGGGCAGGTGACGTTCGTCTGCGGTGAACAGCCGGTCACGCAGCCGGGGAACACGCACGAGGCTGGCAGCGAACCGGTCCATGTCGACGACGTCGACACCCACCGCGACGATCACCTCGTCCTCCCGGTCGCCGGCACGGGCTATTCGACCGTGACGGACTTGGCGAGGTTGCGCGGCTGGTCGACGTCCAGGCCTTTGGCGTGGGCAAGCTCGCAGGCGAAGATCTGCAGCGGCACGACCGCGAGCAGCGGTGCGAGCAACGTGGGGCACTGCGGCACGCGGAACACGACGTCAGCGAACGGCACGACCGCCTCGTCGTCGTCCTCGGCGATGACGAGGGTCCGTGCACCCCGGGCGCGGATCTCTTGGATGTTCGACACGACCTTCGAGTGCAGCGAGTGCCGTCCGCGTGGGGAAGGCACGATGACGAACACCGGCTGACCAGGTTCGATGAGCGCGATCGGGCCGTGCTTGAGCTCACCGGCGGCGAACCCCTCAGCGTGGATGTACGCCAGCTCTTTGAGCTTCAGGGCCCCTTCCATCGCCACGGGGTAGCCCACGTGGCGGCCCAAGAACAACACGGTGGGGGTGTCGGCCATCCACCGGGCGATCTCTTGGACCAGGTCGCAGCGGTCCAAGACGGTCTGGACCTTGTCGGGCATGGCGCGCAGCTCAGCGAGCTTGGCGACGACCTCGTCGGGGAACAACGTCCCGCGCAGCTGGGCCAGGTACAGCCCGAGCAGGTACGCCGCGGTGATCTGGGCCAAGAACGCCTTGGTCGACGCCACGGCGATCTCCGGGCCGGCGTGGGTGTACAGCACCGCGTCAGACTCACGCGGGATCGTCGACCCGTGGGTGTTGACGATCGACAACGTCGCGCTGCCCTGCTCACGGGCGTACCGCACCGCCATGAGCGTGTCCATCGTCTCCCCGGACTGGGAGATCGCCACGACGAGGGTCCGTTCGTCGACGACAGGGTCGCGGTAGCGGAACTCGTGCGCGAGCTCGACCTCCACCGGGATGCGGCACCAGTGCTCGATGGCGTACTTGGCCACGTGCCCGGCGTACGCGGCGGTGCCGCACGCGACGACGACGATCTTGTTCACCGCGCGCAGCACCGACTCGGAGATGCGGATCTCGTCGAGCACCAACGCGCCAGACACGTCCGTGCGGCTGAGCAAGGTGTCGGCCACAGCCTGGGGCTCGTCAGCGATCTCCTTGTCCATGAACGAGCGGAAACCGCCTTTCTCAGCGGCTTTGGCGTCCCAGTCCACGGTGTACTGGCGGGCGTGCGCAGGGCGCCCGGCAAAGTCGGTGACCTCGACCGTGGTGGGGGTGATCGTGACGATCTCGTCCTGGCCCAGCTCCATGGCCTGGTTGGTGTGGGCGATGAACGCCACGACGTCCGAACCCAAGAAGTTCTCCCCGTCGCCCAGGCCGACGACCAGCGGTGAGTCGTGCCGGGCACCGACGACGGTGCGGGGCTGGGCGGCGTGGACAGCCAGCAACGTGAACGTCCCGTCGAGGCGCACGACGACCTCGCGCATCGCCGCGGTGAGGTCACCGGTCGCCTGGTAGGCACGGTCGAGCAGGTGGGCGACGACCTCGGTGTCGGTCTCCGAGGCGAACCCGTCGCCGTCGGCGACGAGCTCAGCCTTGAGCGTGGCGAAGTTCTCCACGATCCCGTTGTGGATGACCGCGAGGTCGCCGCTGACGTGCGGGTGGGCGTTGTCGTCGGTCGGGCCGCCATGGGTCGCCCACCGGGTGTGCCCGATCGCCGCGGTCCCAGGGGCCAGCGGGTGCGTGCCCAGCTGGGTCGCGAGGTTGACGAGCTTGCCCGCCTTCTTCGCCATCTGCAGGCCGTCGGGTGTGACGACGGCCACACCAGCGGAGTCGTAGCCGCGGTACTCCAGACGGCGCAGCCCCTCGACGACAACCTCCAACGGACGACCACTGGCCGGACCGCTGCCGACGTATCCCACGATGCCGCACATGGGGACCATCGTACGGCGCAGCACCGGCGAGGACCGTCGAAGGCGACCCGGGCGGCCCATAGGGCACAATCAGGACGTGGGCTCCGCCGTCTCGCCGTACGTGGACCTCGCCCGGGACGACTGGGCGCGGTTGTCCGCCTCGACCCCGCTGCCGCTGACCGCCGAGGACGTGCGGCGTCTGCGTGGCATCGGCGAACCGATCGACCTGAACGAGGTCGATGTGGTGTACCGGCCGCTGTCACGTCTGCTCGACCTGTACATCGGGGCGACGCACGGGCTGCACGGGGCGACGGCGGCGTTCTTGGGCGAGACGAGCGAACGTACCCCGTTCGTCATCGGGATCGCCGGGTCGGTCGCGGTCGGCAAGTCCACGACGGCGCGGTTGCTGCGCGAGCTCATCGCGCGGTGGCCGGCGACCCCGAAGGTCGAGCTGGTGACGACCGACGGGTTCTTGTTCCCCAACGACGAGCTGACCCGACGCGGGCTCATGGGCCGCAAAGGCTTTCCCGAGTCCTACGACCGGCGTGCGTTGCTGCGGTTCGTCGCACAGGTCAAAGCGGGGGTGGGCGAGGTGCGCGCTCCGGTGTACGACCACACGACCTATGACATCGTCCCTGGTGAGCAGGTCGTCGTGCGCCAGCCCGACGTGCTCATCGTCGAAGGCCTCAACGTGCTGCAGCCGGCGCGGACCACAGGGCGGTCAAATGTCGCGGTGAGCGACTACTTCGACTTCTCGATCTATGTCGACGCACGCACCGCCGATATCCGCCGCTGGTACGTCGAACGGTTCTTGTCGTTGCGCAGCACCGCGTTCGCCCAGCCAGGGGCCTACTTCGGCCGGTACGTCGGGCTCAGCGACGACGAGGCCACCGGTGTGGCCGGGCAGATCTGGGACGACATCAACGCCCCGAACCTCGTGCAGAACATCAGCCCGACCCGTGCCCGGGCGACGTTGGTGCTGTGCAAGGACGCCGACCACCGCATCACCGGTGTGCGTCTGCGCAAGCTATGACCTCGCGTCCGGCGGCGGTCCTGGTGCAGGTCCTGGTGGGCGCAGACGCCGCAGGGTGAGGTCGACGACGATCCCGATCGTCGCCCCACCGGCGACCCCTGCGACGACCGCAGCGAACGGGTAGTCACCCAGCGCCTGGCCGGCGACGACCCCGATCGCCACCGAGTACGCCGCCCACATCGTGCAGGCAACCGCGTCGACCGCCATGAACCGCGGCAGGTGGTAGCGCAGCGCCCCGGCGACGACGTTGACCGCGACTCGGCCCACGGGGATGTACCGGGCGGCGATGATGAACGCCGCCCCACGGCGGGCTAGGGCCTGTTCGGCCCAGTCGAGCGCGCCTTGCCCCCGGGGCCGGCGGAACCACCACACCCGGCGCAGCGAGACGAGCCGCCCGACCTGGTAGGTCGCCTGGTCACCGCAGAACGCCCCGCCGGCTGCGGCGAGGAACACCACGGCGAGGGCCGGTTCCCCGGTGGTGCTCCAGATCGCTGCCATCGCGATGATCACCGACTCGCTGGGGATCGGCGGGAAGAACGCGTCGACGAACGCGAACACGAACACCACCGCGAACACCCATGGCGTGGCGACCAGCCCCTGGGCCCACGCGTCTAGCTGGTCCACCTGGTGCTCCTCCGTGTTCGCCCCGCGGGCACAGGGTACGACGGGTTGGGCCTCACGCGGGACGGATGTGCTCGTCGACGAACTGGCGCAGCACCGGTGGCAGCGCACCAACCCCCGACACAGCCGCTTCGGCGAGGATGTCGTCAAGCTCGTCGGGGGCGAAGTACCCGAACTGGGCGTAGGTGTGCATCCGCAGCTCCAGACCGGCCAGGTCCAGCTCGGGGTGGAACTGCGTCGCGTACGCCCGGCCCACCCGGAACGCCTGGACTGGGGCGCGGTCACCGGTCGCGAGCAGCACCGCGTGGGCCGGCAGTGCCGTCACCGCTTCTTTGTGCCCGGTGAACGCGTAGAACTGTGGCCCGCACGTGGCGAACACCGGGTCGGCGGCCCCGTCGGGGGTCACGTGCACCGCCACCCCTGAGACCGGTTCGGGGTAGGTCCGGTCGACGAGCGCCCCCACATGCCGGCCCAGCGCCCCGATCCCGTAGCAGCACCCCAGGAACGGCACGTCGTTGGCCAGGACGTCGGCGAGCAGCCGGTCGATATCAGCCTCGACGCGCAGCTGTGTCGGCGACTTGGTCGTCACCGGGTCGCTGACGCAGAACGACCCGCCGCCGAGCAGCACCCCGGAGTACGCACCCAGGTCCACCGGGCCCAGCGGCGCGGCCTCCAGGCGCACCCGGTGCAGCTGGTCGGGGGTCAGGCCCCCAGCACGCACGAACGCGTCGTACTCGTCGTCCGCGGCGACGTCCTCGGCGCGGATCCCCAGGAACAAGAACGGTGCGGTGGTCATGAGTCCTCTATCGAGAAGCCGAGCTCGGCCGCGGCGGTGCGCGGGACGGGCTCGGCTGCCCAGTGCCCGCCCCAGCTGGCCGACGCGGCCAGCGAACGCGGTTGGGCCCGGTCGACGTACAAGGTGCCCACCAGGTGGTCGGTCTCGTGCTGGACGATCCGGGCGGGCCAGCCGGTGAGCACCTCGTCGACCGGCATCCCGTCGTCGTCGACGCAGGTGAGGTGGACCTGGCGGAACCGTGCGACGACCGCGGCGTACCCGGGCACCGACAGGCACCCTTCGTAGAACCCGACCTGGCAGTCGCCGACCGGTTCGCACCGGGGGTTGACCAGCACACGGAACTCCAGCGGGAACCGTTCACGTGCGACGGCGAGGTCTGGGTGGTCGACGCCGGGGTCTTCGACGACGGCCAGGGCCAGGCCCAGGCCGATCTGCGGCGCGGCCAGGCCCACCCCGGGGGCTTTGTGCATCGTGCGGCGCATGAGGGCGACCAACGCGGCGAACGTGGCGCGGTCCAGCTCGCCGTCGTACAAGGTGGCCGCGGTACGCAAGACCGGGTCACCAGCGACGACGATCGGGGCGACACCGTCGTCGCCGGCACCGTCGAGCAGCTGTGCGACCTGGTCGGCGAGCCTCACAGCGACAGGCGTTCGCGCACGACGTCGGCGAGCTCGTGGGCGACCCGTTCAGCGTCGGTCTGGGTGGCAGCCTCGACCATGACCCGCACCAGAGGTTCGGTGCCTGACGGGCGCAGCAGCACCCGGCCGGTCTCCCCCAGCTCGGTGTTCGCACGGTCGACAGCCTCGGCGAGGGTGGCATCGGTGTCGACACCTTTGCGGTCGACCCCAGAGACGTTGACGAGGGTCTGCGGCAGGCGCCGCACCACCGAGGCGAGCTCGGCGAGCGTCGAACCGGTCGAGGCCACACGCGAGGAGAGCTGCAGCGCGGTGAGCACCCCGTCGCCGGTGGTCGCGTACCGGGAGAAGATGATGTGCCCGGACTGCTCGCCGCCCAGGACGTACCCGCCTGTGCGCATCGCCTCGAGCACGTGCCGGTCCCCCACGGCCGTGTCCACGCAGGTGATACCTGCCTCGGTCATCGCCAGGCGCAACCCCAGGTTGCTCATCACCGTGATGACGAGGGTGTCCTTGACCAGCGACCCGCGTTCGTGCAGGGCGATCGCCAGGGTCGCCATGATCTGGTCGCCGTCGACGATGACACCACGGTGGTCCACGGCGATGCACCGGTCGGCGTCCCCGTCGAACGCGACCCCAAGGTCCGCCCCGGCGGCCACCGTCGCGACCTGGAGCTGTTCAGGGTGCGTCGACCCGCACTTCTCGTTGACGTTGCGCCCGTCCGGTGAGGCGTTGATGACCACGACATCGGCCCCCGCGTCGCGCAACGCTTCGGGGCCGACCTCGCTGGCCGCGCCGTTGGCGCAGTCCACGGCGATACGCAGCCCGTGCAACGGGTAGCGCACCGTGTCGACCAGGTGCTCGACGTACTGGGCGCCGGCCCGGCCGGTGTCCACGCGGATACGCCCGACGTCTGCGCCGACGGGACGGGCCCACTGTTCGCCGAGGCGCGCCTCGATCGCCGACTCCAGCTCGTCGTCAAGCTTGTACCCGCCCGCGGCGAGGAACTTGATCCCGTTGTCAGGCATCGGGTTGTGCGAGGCGGACAGCACCACACCCAGGTCGACACCGATATGCCCGGTGAGGTAGGCCACGGCCGGGGTGGGCAGAACCCCGACGTCGATGACGTCGACCCCCGCCGAGGCGAGCCCGGCGGTGACCGCCGCGGACAAGAACTCCCCCGAGGCGCGCGAGTCGCGTCCGACGACCGCGCGGGGACGGTGCCCTTCGAACACGCCTTTGGTTGCCAGCACGTGGGCGGCAGCAACAGACAGGTCCAGCGCCAGCTCAGCGGTGACGTCCCGGTTCGCCAGGCCCCGGATTCCATCCGTCCCGAACAGTGCAGCCATTGCGACTCCTTCGACCGTAGGCGCCCCTGCCGTGGGTACAGACCCGCCCGGTCCCGAACAACAGGACCGGGCGGGATGCGCTCAGCGCTTGGAGTACTGCGGGGCCTTGCGGGCCTTCTTCAGCCCGGCCTTCTTGCGCTCGACCACACGGGCGTCACGTGTGAGGAAACCAGCTTTCTTCAGCGCGGCCCGGTTGTGCTCAGCGTCGATCGCGTTCAGCGCCCGGGCGATCCCCAGGCGCAAGGCACCGGCCTGGCCGGAGACCCCACCACCGGTGATCCGGGCGACGATGTCGAACCGGCCCTCGACGTCCACCACTTTCAGCGGTGAACCCACGAGCTGCTGGTGGACCTTGTTCGGGAAGTAGTCCTCCAGGGCGCGGCCGTTGATCGTCCACTGCCCCGTCCCGGGGATCAGCCGGACGCGGGCCACCGCCTGCTTGCGCCGCCCCAGCGCCCGGCCAGGCGCGGTGAGCGACTGCCCGCGGCCGGTGGGGGCCTCAGTCTCGGAGGTATAGCTGGTCGGGGTCTGTTCGTCAGTCTCGGCGGTGATCTCCGCCACAGGGGTTTCTGCCACGAGGTTCCTCTTGTTCTCGTCGTCGTCGCGCCGGCTCACGCCTGCTGCGCGACCTGCGTCAGCTCGTAGGGCTGCGGTTGTTGGGCGGTGTGCGGGTGCTGCGGACCGGCGTACACCTTGAGCTTCTTCAGCTGCTGGCGACCCAGGGAGGTCTTGGGCAGCATCCCAGCGACAGCTTTCTCGATCACCCTGGTCGGGTGCTTGTCCAGCAGCTCGCCGACCGGGACGGCCCGCAGGCCGCCGGGGTAGCCCGAGTGCCGGTAGGCCATCTTCGTCTCCCGCTTGGTGCCGGTCAGGGCAACCTTCTCCGCGTTGACGACGATGACGAAGTCACCGGTGTCGATGTGGCGGGCGAACGCCGCCTTGTGCTTGCCACGCAGCAGCGTGGCGGCCTGGCTGGCGAGCCGGCCCAGGACGACATCAGTCGCGTCGATGACGTACCAGGTTCGCTCGACCTCGCCCGCCTTGGGGGTGTAGGTGCGCACGTCTGTAGCTTTCTCGTTCGTGTGGGCCGACGGTGCGGTCCAGGCGGCGTGCTCCCCAGCGTGGTCTTCACATGTGTCCACAGCCGTGGTCGCACAGCACCCAGCGACACACCAGTCGGTGCGGTGTCGGGCTGCCCACGGCCCGGTGAGTGGGAACACCAGGTCCAGCTCCAGCGCCACGGTGGTGAGAAGCCACCGGCGCGCGCGCTCGGACGCACGACGGGGATACGATACCGGGCCGTCCGGCCAACAGCAACGCACGCGGCTGCGACCCGCCCACCAGCAGCTGGATCGGCCCCCAGCCAACGCCGGGCCGCCTGGCGTCAACCGCCCAACCTCAACCCCCTCCGTTACCCCGGCACCTTGGGCACTTTGAAGCGTCCGAGGTTTCGTGCCGCTCCTATGCGGGTCTCGGCTCTCGGGCGAGGGCCGAGTAGTGGTCGTGCTCGTATCGTACCGGGCTGGTCATGCCCAGG
>WRCL01000037.1 GCA_009783975.1 Micrococcales bacterium | reverse complement strand
GTCCCTGTGCCCGCCGGCAGGTCGACCGGCCCGCTGTCCATGCGGGTGTTGCACCCGGCGATACCGATACCGTTCTCGTGGACGAAACCAAGGTAGAACGCGACGTCGTCGACGTCGCGGTGCGCGGTGTAGCGCACCCGCACGGTCAGCGGCTCACCAGTGAGCACGATCGGGGCGGGCCGGCCGTCAGCCCCGAGCAGCTCGACACCGGCGACCGTCACCTCCCCGGACCCGGCACGTGCCACCCCAGCCAGGGCCTGGGCCGGCCGGTCGCCTTCGTGGCGGCCGGCCTCCAGGCGGTTGACCTCGGCGAGGTAGTCGTCGATGACGCTCGGCGCGGGGCCCACGGTGCGCAACCGTCCGTGGTCGAGCCACGCGGCGTTCTCGCACAGCTGGGCAGCCAGGCCCATGGAGTGGGTGACCAGCACGATGGTCGCCCCCTCGCCGCGCAGGCGGAACAGGTGGTCGAAGCACTTGCGCTGGAACTCTTCGTCACCGACGGCGATGATCTCGTCGACGATGAGGATCTCGGGGTCCAAGGTGACGACGATGGCGAACCCCAGCCGCACGTACATCCCCGAGGAGTAGACCTTCACCGGTTGGTCGATGAACGGTTCGATCCCCGAGAAGGCGATGATCTGGTCGATCGAAGCGTCGACCTGCCTTTTCGACATCCCCAAGATCGCGCCGTTGAGGTAGACGTTCTCCCGCCCGGTCAGCTCCCCGTGGAACCCTGCACCGAGCTCGAGCAGCGCCGAGACGCGTCCGTCGACGCTGACCTGGCCACCAGAGGGCCGGAACACCCCGGCGAGGATCTTCAGCAGCGTGGACTTGCCCGAGCCGTTGTGCCCGACGAGGCCGAACGTCGTGCCGTGGGGGACGTCGAACGACACGTCGTCGAGCGCGACGAACTCCGGGCTGCGCGCCCCGCGTCCGCGCACCAGACGTTCTTTGAGCGAGCTGCGCCGTTCTTCGGCGCGGGCGAACCTCTTCGACAGGTGCTCGACGGCCACTGCTGTGCTCACAACACCTCCCCGACGTCTGGCCCCTTGCGGCGCACGACGACGTAGGCGAACCCCAGCGCTGCTGCCGTCCACACAGCCATTGCTGCCCACTTGCGCCAGTCGCCGACGCCCAGGCAGTACGTGAGGTCACGCAGCACCGCGACGAACGTGCTCATCGGGGCCCACTCAACCATCAGGCGCATGGGGATGCCGTGCCAGCTGCTCGGCACGCGCGTGATCATGTAGATGATCGGTGTGGCGAAGAACAACAGCTGCAGCGACACCGCGACGAGGTGGGCCAGGTCGCGGACGTAGACGTTGGCGATCGCCAGCGCTGTGGCCATCGACGCGACGAAGACGACGAGCATGACAGCCCACACCGGCACGAGCAGCCACGTCCACCCCAGGTTCCCCAGGACCGTCAGCACCAGCAGGTACAGGCACAGCTCGATAGCACTCTGGATCCCCTGGGCCAACGTCGAGCCGAGGACCGGGGCATAGGAGGGGAAGTAGATCTTCTTCAGCAACGCTCCGGTGCCGATGAGCCCAGAGATCCCAGCGTTGACGCTCGAGGCGAAGAACGTCCAGGCGGTCAGCCCGGCGAACAACCACACGACGAACAGCGGCTGGCCGTACCCGGGCAGCACCGGCGGGTCGCCCCGGAACAAGATGCCGAACACCACCCAGTAGATGCACAAGGTCGCCAACGGCAGCAGCAACGACCAGACCCAGCCCAGCGCCGAGCCCTTGAACCGCGACTTCAGGTCACGTTGCGCGAACGCCCAGACCAGGTTGCCTGTGCGCCACAACGGCTGGGCGGACCGGATACCGTCCGTGTGCGACGCGGTCACCGCTCACCCACCTGAACCTGGATCCTCTGCACTTGGCCGACGATACCAGCGAGTCCACCAGCACCCTTGGCCCTAGACTCCACACCTGTGCCCACACCCACACCGAGCCCGGCCGCCGAACCGGTCGCCACCGATGTGACAGGCGCGTCCTTGCTGGTCCGGGCCGGCGCAGCCACGACTCACCTGCGTGTGCTCGCCCCGGTCTTGGTCGTGGTCATGGTGGCCATGCTCAACGTCGCCCTGCACGTGCGCACCTACACCCTTGTCGGCCCGATCGACGAGCTGCAGCACATCGACTCGCTGTACAAGAGCCCAGGGATCGTGCGCTCCGGCGACCGGATCGGCCAGGACGCCATGCGTGAGCAGGCGTGCCGTGGCCTCGACTTCGACCCGTTCGAGCTGCCAGCGTGCGGCACCGACGTGTACGACCCGGCGCAGTTCCAGGAGAACGGCTACAACACCGCGGCGATCAACACCCCGCTGTACTACACCGCGACACGTGCGTTGGGCACTGTGGTGGTGTGGCTCACCCCGACCGACAGCCTTGTCACCGGCGCGCGGCTCGTCGGCGGGCTGTGGCTCGCCCTCGGCCTGGTCATGGCCTACGCCGCGGCCCGGCGTCTGGGCGCCCACCGGTGGACTGCCGCTGCGGTGCTCGTCACCGTCGCGTGCCTGCCCTCGGTCGTCTACCCTTCGTCGACGGTCGGGCCTGACTCGATGACGTTCGGCGTGGGCAGCGCCGTGCTGCTCACTGTGCTGTGGTGGCGCGAGCGCCCCACCCGGCGCTGGCCGGCGCTCGCGGCAGTCTCGGCCCTGGTCCTGGCGGTCAAGCTGACGAACATCGTCGTGCTCGTCGCGCTCGTGCTGTTCTTGCTGGTCCAGCTCGCCAGGGCTTGGCGGGCCGGCGACCGCCGCGCAGCGCGTACCCCACTGGTCGCGATCGCCACGGTGGGTACCACAGCCGTCGTCGTCGCTGGTGGGTGGTCAGCGCTGTTCCTCGCGCTCGCGCACGGCGACCGGCACGACGTCCCGATGACGCTACGTTTTGCTGCCGACTCGCTCGACCCCCAGGCGGTGCTCGCGGCGTGGGGGGTGTGGCTCGTCCCGGTCCAGGGGTGGCCGTTGGTGGCTGGCGTCGGGTACTCGGCACTCTTGCAGAGCCTGGGCGTGCTGCTCGTTCCTGCCGGTCTTGTCGCGACGGCGCTGTTCGGGCGCCCACAACCAGGTGCACGCCTCGCCGCATGGTCGATGGTCGCCGTCGGCGCGTTCGGGCCGCCTGCGTTCGTGGTTGCGAACTACGTGCTCCAGGGATCTGTGTGGCCTGTGCCTGCCCGGTACGGCGCCTCCATGGCTGCGACCATGGTCGTGCTGACCATCCTCGCGGTACGTGACCGCGGCCCACGGTGGGTGTTGGTTGCGGTGGCGCCCGCCGCTGTGGCCATCTCGGTGCTGCGCCTTCTGTAGCAGGGAAAGGATATTTTCTAGATATCCGACAAACCGTGCGAAATGGGGAGTTTTTGCTGACCCCTCTGGGCGAAAAACTCTGCTCTTGGTCATGTCTCACCCGACAGAGCCGCTTGCCTGGATACAGTGACCGCTGAAAGGTTTCTTTCTGGGGAAGTGATGACGTGAACGATGGTATTGCCCTGCCCGGGCGCGCCGTGCGCTGGTTGCTCGCCGGCCTCGGCGTGGCGCTGGTCGTGCTCGTCGCGGCCGTCGTCTGGGCTGGCACCACACCCGCGGCAGCCCCCAGCACGACGTCGCCGGCATCGACCATCCTCGCCTCGCCGACACCTAAGGACGCATGCTCGCACGACAACCCGTGCGCGGACACGCCCATACCGCCATCACCTGGTGCCCCGGTCACCGTCCTGGTCACCTCTGCCGGGTGGGACCCAGCCCGGTCGGTCGCCTGGGTCGCCGGCGACATCGCCGTGCTCGACCCTGGAGGTACGTGCACCGCGACGTGGCGCCAGGGCCAGACCCAGGTCGTGCAACAGACCCCAGCAGAGCCGGGACCTGCGACGACGACATGCGCAGTCGAGGTTGCCCAGCTGGGAGCCGGTCAGTGGTCAGTGAGCCTGTCGTACAGCTCGGCTGAGCACTCAGGCACTGGTGACGACGTGTCGGTGAAGGTCCCGTGATGGGCAAGCGGGCTGCACGTGTCGGTGTCGTCGTCGCGCTCGTGCTCGTCGGCGCGGGCCTGGTCCCTGCCGAGCGGGCCGCGGCGACCCTCGACGGGTTCAAAGCGGGCAACATCATCTCTGACGGTGTCTTCTTCGACTACACCTCGATGACGGCCGCGCAGGTCGAGCTGTTCCTGAAGACCAAGGGCGCCGCGTGCCAGCCCGGTGAGATGCCGTGCCTGAAGGACTACCGCCAGACGACGAGCGACAAACCTGCCGACACGAACTGTCCTGGCGGCTACGTCGGCGCCGCGAACGAGAGCGCGGCGACGATCATCGCCAAGGTTGCGCGCAGCTGCCGGATCAACCCCCAGGTGCTGCTCGTCACCATGCAAAAAGAGCAGGGGCTGGTGACGGCGACGAAACCGGCGAAGTCCCGCTACGACAAGGCGATGGGTTTTGGCTGCCCGGACACGACCGGGTGCGACTCGGCGTACTACGGCTTTTTTACCCAGGTGTACAAGAGCGCCTGGCAGATGCAGAACTACACCCACAACCCCACCCGGTACGGCTACCGGGCCGGGGTGACGAACCAGATCCTGTACCACCCGAACGCCGCGTGCGGCAAGAAGTCGGTGTTCATCGAGAACCAGGCGACGGCGAACCTGTACATCTACACCCCGTACACCCCCAACGCTGCGTCGCTGGCGGCCGGGTCGGGGACTGGTAACTCCTGCTCGTCGTACGGCAACCGCAACTTCTACAACTTCTTCACCGACTGGTTCGGGTCCACGACAGGCAACCGCGTCCCGGTCGGAGCCGTCGAGCTTGTCGAGGCGACGGCCGGCAAGGTCGAGGTCAAAGGCTGGTCGTACGACCCTGACAGCACCCAGGTCGTCGCCGTGTCGGTGTCGGTGGACGGCACGGTGGTCTCGACTGTCAGCGCCTCTGCCCAGCGCACGGTGTCAGGATGGTCGGGCCCAGCCGGGTTTTCCACGTCGGTGAACGCGGCCCCCGGTGAGCACACGGTGTGCGTCACCGCCCGCGACACCTCAGCCTCGGTGTCGCTGGGGTGCTGGCCGGTGTCGGTCGCCGCGAAGGCCGCCGCACCAACGTCGACAGGGATGGTCGTCACCACCCCGACCCGGGTCATCGACACCTGGACATCGGCCCTGGCAACAACCACGAGGTGTTTTTCCACCCAGTCCGCTGGTGTCCCAGCCGACGCGACCGGGGTCCTGCTCAACCTCGTCGCCGTCCGCCCGAAAACCCCTGGCCATGTCGTGGTGTGGGCTGAGGGCTCGCCGCGCCCGACAGCCTCGAGCGTGAACTTCGAGGTCGGCCAGGACGTCGCGGCAGCCACATGGGTCTCGCTCGGCCCTGGCGCGCGGTTGTGCCTGGCTGGGCAGGGCAGCGTGTCGCGGACGATCGTCGACGTCTCGGGCTACCTCACGGCCGGTGCCCCGGTCGTCACCCAAGTCCCGACCCGGCTCATGGACACCCGGGCAGCCTCACGTGTGGGGACCCAGGGGCCGGTCCCCCCGAGCACACGCGTCGACGTCGTCGTCGCCGGGAAGGCCGGTGTGCCTCGCGACGCCAAAGCGGTGGTCCTCACCGCCACCGTCGTGGATCCTGCGGGGGTCGGCAACCTGCAGGTCTTCCCCGCCCGCTCCACCCCGACTGGGACGTCGACGCTCAACTACGCCCCGGGCAAGACCAAGGCCAACGCTGTGGTCGTCGGGCTGGCCGACGGCAAGGTCTCGTTGTACTCGGTCTCGCGCCAGCCGGTCGAAGTCGTCTTGGACGTCACTGGCTATGTCCCGGCATCTGGTGCTGGGTTCGTCGCCGTCACCCCCACCAGGGTCCTGGACACCCGGCCTGCAGCCCCAGCGACGCTCCGCGCGTCCGGCACGATGCGCACCGGGACGATGACGCTGGACGTGCGGCGTCTGGGCACGGTGCCAGCCGGCGCGAAGGCTGTTGTCGTCAACGTCACTGCCGTCGCCCCGACGTCGGTCGGCAACCTCACCGTCCACGCGACCGGACCGCGACCCTCAGGTTCGTCGCTCAACTACATCGTCGGACGTGACATCCCCAACCTTGTCATCGTCCCGGTCGCAGCCAACGGCACGATCGCGTTGAGCAACCAGCAGTCGGCCACAGGTACGAGCAACGTCGTCGTCGACGTCCTCGGTTACCTCAGGTAGCTCCTGCGCTCGCGGGGCCGCACATGCGGTGAGACAGTGCGACCGGGATGTGTCCGTGACCGCCAGGAGGCCCAGTGCTCGACATCGTGGTCCCGTACTGGGGGGACCCGTCGCGGCTGCTGGCAACAGTAGCCTCGGTGCTCGCCCAGTCCGACCCGCGGTGGACCTTGACCGTCGTCGACGACGCCTACCCCGACCCCACAGCCAGCAACCACCTGCGCGCCATGGACGACCCGCGCGTGCGGTACGTGCGCAACGAGACGAACCTTGGGCTCGCAGGCAACTTCCGCCGGTGCCTGGAGCTCGCCACCAACGAGCTGGTCGTGTTCCCCGGCTGCGACGACCTGCTCGGCCCGGACTATGTCGCCACAGTCAGCGGCGCGGCTGAGCAGTTCCCGCAGGCGACGGTCGTGCAGCCCGGCGTACGTGTGGTCGACTCCGACGGCAACCCGGTGTCGACCTCGGTCGACACGGTGAAGAAGTGGCTGGAACCACGCGGGGTGCGGCGCCTGGCCGGGGAGTCGGCAGTTGTCGGTCTCATGCGGGGGAACTGGCTGTACTGGCCGTCGTTGACCTTCCGGCGTGAGGCGGTCGCGGCTGTCGGGTTCCGTGAGGGGTTCGGTGTGGTCATGGACCTCGCCCTGGTCGTCGACCTGCTCGCTGCAGGGGGCAGCCTGCTGCGTGTGCCCGAGGTCTGTTTCACCTACAGGCGCCACCCGAGCTCAGCCTCAGCCGAAGCCGCCGTCGACGGGACGAGGTTCGCCGAGGAGCGCCGCTACTATTCGCTTGCTGCGGCGCAGGCCTCACGGCTCGGCTGGTCGCGCGCCGCCCGTGCCGCACGGCTGCACGCGACGTCCCGTGCACATGCGGTCGCGTTGTTGCCTACGGCTGTACGCTCCGGGAACCGCGCTGCCGTGGGGGAGATGGTCCGCCACGCTGTCGGGCCGACCAGGTGACGCCTATCCTGGGCTCGGACGAAAGGCGTGAGGTTGGACGACACCTGGTTGGTGGTGCCGCTGTACAACGAGGCGGCCGTCGTTGCTGACGTCGTCACCGGCGCTCGCGCGGTGTTCACCAAAGTTGTGTGCGTCGACGACGGCAGCACCGACGGGTCAGCCGATATCGCCAAGGCCTCAGGCGCGGTCGTCGTGCGCCACCCCCTCAACCTCGGCCAGGGCGCCGCGCTGCAGACCGGGTTCGACTACGTCCTGGCCGACCCGGCGATGCGCTACGTGGTGACGTTCGACTCTGACGGCCAGCACCAGGTCGCTGACGCCGTGGCGATGGTCGAGCTGCTCCGCACCGGCGAGGTCGACGTCGTGTTCGGCTCACGGTTCCTCGACGAGCGCACCGAACCCGGTCGGACGAAACGGGCTGTGCTGCGCCTCGCGACTGGGTTGTCGAACCTCACGACTGGTCTTCGGCTCACCGACGCCCACAACGGGCTCAGGGGTTTTACCCGCCCCGCGTTGGCGGCGGTGCAGATCCGCCAGAACCGTATGGCTCACGCCTCAGAGATCGTCGCGCAGGTCGCCAAAGCCGGTCTGCGCTGCACCGAGAGCCCCGTGCACGTGCTGTACACCGAATACTCAAGGCGAAAAGGACAGTCGATCTGGAACTCGGTGAACATCCTCACCGAGCTGCTCTACAGGTGAAACATGTGGATCAAAGTCATCATCATCAGTGCGATCCTCGCGGTCGTCGGGTTGTTGCTCCTGCGCCGCGGGTCACGGGTCTTGGCGCTGCGGCGCCTGGCGATGGTCGGGTTCGCCGTCGCGTTCGCCGCCTCGGTGCTGTTCGAGGACGTGTGGACGGTCGTCGCCAACGCTGTGGGGGTCGGGCGGGGCACTGACCTGTTGTTGTACCTGTTCATCATCATGACCCTGGCGTTCATCGCCGCGACCTACCTGCACTTTCGTGGGGTGGAGATGCAGATCACGGCGTTGGCCCGGCGTGTGGCCCTCGCCGAGGCGCCCCCGCACGACCCGGCTCAGCCCGACGCTGGCTGACGCCACGCGTCCCAGGCGTCGGCGAGGACCTCGTCGAGCCCACGTTCGGCACGCCAGCCCAACGAGGTCATCCGTGCCGGGTCGGCGACGACCGCAGCAGGGTCCCCGGGGCGCCGCGGGGCCCAGACCACATCGTCGCCACAACCCGCGACGTGCTGGAGCCCCCGGACCACCTCCAGCACTGAAGCACCACGGCCAGTCCCAACATTGGCGATGGTCCACGGTTCGTCGATGTCGAGGGCCGCGATGTGCGCGTGGACGAGGTCCATGACGTGGACGAAGTCGCGCACGCAGGTCCCGTCCGGTGTCGGGTAGTCGTTGCCGAACACCTCAGGCAATTCCCCCCGGTCGATCTTGTCCAGCACCATCGTCACGAGGTTCGCGACCTGCCGGTCGCCGAGGTCCGGCCACCCCGCCCCGGCGACGTTGAAGTACCGCAACGCCACCGCACGGAACCCCCAGGCTGCCGCCGCGTCACGCACCAGCCACTCACCGGCGAGCTTGGTCCACCCATAGGGGTTGACCGGGATGGTCGGGTCAGCCTCGGTGACTGAGCTGTCCGGCGATCCGTAGACGGCCGCAGTTGAGCTGAACACGATCCGTGTCACCTCCGCCGCACGCATCGCGTCGAGCAGGTTCGCCAGCCCACCGATGTTCTGCTGGGCGTACCAGGTCGGCCGCTGCACCGACTCCGGCACGTTCTTGCGCGCCGCGAAGTGGACGACCTCGCGCACGTCATAGGTCCGCAACGTCTCGACGAGCACATCGACGCTCGGGGTCTCAGCCAGGTCCAGCCGCACCAACGGCACGTCGCCGACACGTGCCGTGTCCCCCGTCGACAGGTCATCCACGACGACGACGGCCCGCCCAGCCTCGGCGAGCACCCGCACCAGGTGCGCCCCGATATACCCTGCACCGCCGGTCACCAGCACAGTCATAACCCCACCCTACCCAAGTGCGTCCGGAGCGGTTGTGCTGTCAGGCGCGTACCGTTTCGCTGACCAGCCGATGCCCCGCCGCGACGAACGACCCAGGAAGGTTGAGAGGGCCGCGCATGGCCCCGTCCCACCGTCCCCCAGGTCAGAACAACGCCTGGTCGGCGACCGGTGTGCCAACCCCACGGCTGAGCGGGTCTGCCTGCTCAGCGTCGGGCAGGGCTGACCCGCGTGTGTCTGGGTGTGTGTGCCCCATTCTTGCCTGGTCCGCGAAGGCCGCGTCGTGGTGAGCTGGTTCTGGCTGCCCGGCGTCGGGCAGGGCTGACCCGCGTGTGTCTGGGTGTGTGTGCCCCATTCTTGCCTGGTCCGCGAAGGCCACGTCGTGGTGAGCTGGTTCTGGCTGCCTGGCGTTGGGCAGGGCTGTCCCGTGGTCGGGTGGTCGGTGTGGTCGGTGTGGTTGTTCTTCGCAGAACACTGTTCCGTCACGTCGCAGGAACCGGTATGCCGCGGTGGCTTGCCCGGCCAGCCCTCGTCCGGGATGTGGTAGTCGTTCGATGATCAGGTCAAGGTCGTGGACGCGGTGGTGGTGGAATGAGCACAAGGCGACACCGC
>WRCL01000036.1 GCA_009783975.1 Micrococcales bacterium | reverse complement strand
CGTTCGACGCGGTGCGCACGGGCATCCAGACCGGCGCTGACGTCGTCCTGCTCGACACCGCCGGGCGGTTGCAGAACAAGGCCGGGCTCATGGACGAGCTCGGCAAGATCGTCAAGGTCGCCTCCCGCGAGGCCCCCCTCGCAGAGGTCCTGCTCGTGCTGGACGCGACGACCGGCCAGAACGGGCTCGCCCAGGCGCGGGTGTTCGCCCAGGTCGCCGGTGTGACCGGGATCGTGCTCACCAAGCTTGACGGCACCGCCAAAGGTGGGATCGTCATCGCGGTCCAGCGCGAGCTCGGGGTTCCGGTCAAGCTCGTCGGCCTCGGTGAGGGCCCTGACGACCTGGCACCGTTCGACGCCGAGGCGTTCGTCGACGGGCTGCTCGACGTCTGACCTCGCCACGACCAGGCACGCCCCGAGCAGCCAGGCCCGATACTGTTAGCGGGTCTGCACACCCACGTCTGGAGGTCCGCGGTGTTCGCCACCTTGTCCGACCGGCTCACCGCCACGTTCCGCAACCTGCGGTCCAGGGGTCGTCTGTCCGAGGCAGACGTCGACGCGACCGTCCGTGAGATCCGCCGGGCCCTGCTCGACGCCGACGTCGCGCTGCCGGTGGTCCGCTCGTTCACCGGGGCTGTGCGCGAACGGGCGCTGTCAGCGGCGGTGTCACAGGCGCTGAACCCCGCCGAGCAGGTCGTGAAGATCGTCTACGACGAGCTCGTCACCGTCCTGGGTGGGGCGACGCGCGAGCTGCGGTTCGCCAAGAACCCGCCCACCGTGGTCTTGCTCGCCGGTCTGCAAGGTGCCGGCAAGACGACGCTTGCCGGTAAGCTCGCGCTGTGGCTGCGTGACGCGGGCCACACCCCGATGCTCGTCGCCGCTGACCTGCAGCGGCCCAACGCGGTCACCCAGCTGCAGGTCGTCGGTGAGCAGGCCGGTGTGCCGGTGTTCGCCCCGCACCCAGGCAACCAGAGCGCCTACGACGACGACGTGCTGCCCACCGGTGCTGACCCGGTCGCTGTGGCCCGTGCCGGTGTGGCCCAGGCCCGCGAGAAGCTCTACGACGTCGTCGTCGTCGACACCGCCGGCCGTCTGGGTGTTGACGAGCAGATGATGGCCCAGGCCGCGGCGATCCGTGACGCGACCAGCCCCGACGAGGTGCTGTTCGTCGTCGACGCGATGAGCGGCCAGGACGCGGTGACCACCGCCCGGGCCTTTGCCGACGGTGTGGGTTTCACCGGGGTCGTGCTGTCCAAGCTCGACGGTGACGCCCGCGGTGGTGCCGCGCTGTCGGTGACGCAGGTGACCGGGGCGCCGGTGCTGTTCGCCTCGACCGGTGAGAAGCTCGCCGACCTGGAGGTGTTCCACCCCGACCGGATGGCCGCGCGCATCTTGGACATGGGTGACGTGCTCACCTTGATCGAGCAGGCCGAGCGGGCGTTCGACGCCCAGCAGACCGAGGAGCTCGCCGAGAAGATCGGCAAAGGAGAGGACTTCACCCTCGCCGACTTCCTCGTTCAGCTCCAGCAGGTCCGCAAGGCCGGGTCGTTGAAGAAGATGCTCGGGATGCTGCCGGGTATGGGCCAGATGCGTGAGGCGCTCGACGCGTTCGACGACCGCGAGGTCGACCGTGTCGAGGCGATCATCAACTCCATGACCCCCGGCGAGCGGCTCAACCCCAAGATCCTCAACGGCTCGCGCCGCTCACGTATCGCCGCAGGGTCGGGCACCCGGGTCGCTGAGATCAACGACCTCATGACCAGGTTCGACGCAGCCCAGACGATGATGCGCCAGATGGCCCGCGGCGGCGGTATGCCAGGGATGCCCGGGATGGGCAGGATGCCTGGTTCGGGCAAGAAAGCCAAAGGCCGCTCAGCCCCACCGCCCAAACGCACGAAAGGCCGTTCGGGCAACCCTGCCAAACGCGCTGAGCAAGAACGTGCGGCCCGCACCCGCACCACCGGCACGACGTCTGCACCTGGGTCGGCGTTCGGCCTGGGCGCTGAGCCGGAGCAGCCGTTCACCGTGCCCGAGGGGCTGGAGAAATACCTGCGGTAGACCCACGAAGGAGCTGGTATGTCGATCATCCACCTGGTTGGTCTCATCGTCGCTGACGACGAGCACGACGCTGGCGAGGCGTGGGTGGTGGGCGACCGGCTCACCTACGAACGCCCCGGCCAGGCCGCTGACCGCACGCTCGCCGGTGTGGTGCTCCCAGGTCTGGTCGACGTGCACTGCCACGTCGGCCTCGACGCCCACGGTGTGACCGACGTGGCCACAGCCCGGCGCCAGGCCCTGGCCGACCGTGACACCGGGGTGCTGGCGATCCGCGACGCCGGCTCACCGCTGGACACCTCGTGGATCGCCGACGAGCCGGACCTGCCGGTCCTGCTGCGGGCCGGCCACCACCTGGCCCGGCCCAAACGTTACCTGCGCAGCTTTGCCCGCGAGCTCGATGACCCGTGCGAGCTGCCCACAGCTGTCGCCGAAGAAGCCGCCCGCGGTGACGGGTGGGTGAAGATCGTCGGTGACTGGATCGACCGTGACCTGGCCGGTGGGGGAGACCTGCGCCCGTTGTGGACGCACGAGCAGCTGTGCGACGCGGTCGCCGCGGCGCATGCCGGCGGCGCCAAGGTCACTGTTCACACCTTCGGCACCGAGACGCTGGCCGACCTGCTCGACGCCGGGGTCGACTGCCTCGAGCACGCCACCGGTGCCGACGCTGACCAGATCGCCCAGATCGCCGCCGCAGGTGTCCCCGTGACCGCGACGTTGCTCCAGGTCGGGCAGTTCGACGCCATCGCTGAGGCCGCGCACCGTTTCCCGGTGTACGCCGCGCGGATGCGTGCGATGCACACCCGGCGCGCCGCCCAGGTCCGTGACCTGCACGACGCTGGGGTGCTGGTCCTCGTGGGCACCGACGCCGGCGGGACGATCGACCACGGCCAGCTGCCCGCAGAGGCTGCGGCCATGGTCGCCGCGGGCCTGCCTGCCGCTGACGTCGTCGCCGCAGCCTCGTGGCGCACCCGGGCGTGGCTGGGCCTGCCAGGCCTGGACGAAGGTGCCAGCGCCGACCTCGTGGTGTACCCGGCCGACCCCCGCACCGACATCGGCGTCCTCGCCGCACCGTCGGCGGTCGTCTTGCGTGGGGTCCAGGTCGCCTGACCCCCACGACCCAACCCCGAGCTGGCGGCAAGGGCCCGGCCTCTGGCATGATGGCGCCGTCTGCGTGCCGGGTGGCCCCTCTACCTACCTGGTGCCGCGCCACCGGTCACGGCCAGCCTGTCCCCACCAGGCGGTGCCAGGCCACCACATCGTGCACATGGGAGAGACCACACACGTGGCAACCAAGATCCGTCTGAAGCGTCTGGGCAAGATCCGCGCACCCTACTACCGCATCGTCGTCGCCGACTCGCGCACCAAACGCGACGGGCGCGTCATCGAAGAGATCGGCAAGTACCACCCGACCGAAGACCCGTCGTTCATCGAGGTCTGCTCTGAACGGGCCCAGTACTGGCTCGGTGTCGGCGCGCAGCCGACCGACCAGGTGCTGAACATCTTGAAGATCACCGGCGACTGGCAGAAGTTCAAAGGCCTGCCTGGCGCTGAGGAACCTTGCGGACCAAGGCGACCAAGGCCGACCCCAAGACGGCGATCGACAAGGCTGCGTCCGAGGCGGAGAAGGCCAAGGCGAAGGTCTCTGAGGCCAAGGCCAAGGCGGCAGCAAGAGCAGCGGTCGCTGCCGAGCCCGACGAGGCTGAGGCTGAGGCTGAGGCTGCCGAACCGGCTGAGCAGGCCTGATGCTGCCCGACGCGTTGGAGCACCTGGTCCGCGGCATCGTCGACCACCCCGACGACGTGCGTGTGAGGCGTTCGGCCCTGCGCCGCGGCGACCTGCTCGAGGTGCGGGTGCACCCCGACGACCTGGGCAGGGTCATCGGCCGGCACGGGCGCACCGCCCAGGCGCTGCGCAAGGTGATGAACGCGCTGTCGGCCGACGGGTCGGTCCGGGTCGACGTCGTGGACGTCGACGAGCGCTGACCTGTGCTCCTCACGGTCGCACGTGTCGCCCGGGCCCACGGCCTGCGCGGTGAGGTCGTCCTCGACCTGCGCACCGACGACCCCGCGGCGCGGCTGCGTGCGGGGGCGGTCCTGGGCACCGACCCGGCTTCGGCTGGGCCGCTGACCCTCCAGGGCGCCCGCACGTCCCAGGGACGGTGGTACGCGACGTTCGAGGCCGTCGACGACCGCACCGCCGCCGAAGCGCTGCGCGGCGTGCTCCTCGTCGTCGACGTCGAGGATGCCGCGACGAGCGACGACGACTCGTGGTACCGCCACGAGCTTGTCGGCCTGCGGGTCGAACGGGTCGGCGACCATGCGCTGCTGGGGACCGTCGTCGGCCTTGAGCACCCCCCGGCGCACGACCTGCTCGTCGTGCGCGAACCTGACGGGACGTGCACCCAGGTGCCGTTCGTCCACCAGATCGTCCCCGTCGTCGACATCGCCGCTGGGCGGGTGCTGCTCGACCCGCCCGGGGGCCTGTTCGCAGCCGAACCTGCGCCGGAGCGGTGACATGCGCGTCGACGTCGTGACGATCTTCCCCGACTACCTGCAGCCGCTGGGGCTGTCGCTCGTGGGCAAAGCGGTGCGTGACGGTCTGGTCGAGCTGCACGTGCACGACCTGCGCGGGTGGACCCACGACCGGCACCGCACCGTTGACGACACCCCTGTCGGTGGTGGTGCAGGGATGGTCATGCGCCCCGACGTGTGGGGCCAGGCCCTGGACGACCTGCTCACCGACACCACCCACATCCTGCTGCCCTCCCCAGCCGGACGGGTGCTCGACCAGGGGTTCGTGCAGTCGCTGGCCGCCGAGGAGCACCTGGTCATCGCCTGCGGGCGGTACGAGGGGATCGACGCCCGTGTCGCCGAGCACTACAGCACCTGTGCGCGCCTGACCGAGGTGTCTTTGGGCGACTATGTCGTCAACGGCGGTGAGGTCGCTGCGCTCGTGCTCGTCGAAGCCGTCGCACGTCTGCTGCCCGGTGTTGTCGGCAACCCCCAGTCGCTCGTCGAAGAGTCGCACGTCGACGGTCTGCTGGAGTACCCGGTGTACACCAGGCCGCCGCTGTGGCGCGGGCTGGCGGTGCCGGCGGTGCTCACCTGCGGCCACCACGCGCAGATCGCGCGCTGGCGCCGTGACGAGGCGTTGCGCCGTACCGCAGCGCGCCGTCCGGACCTGTTGGCCCGCCTGGACGACGCAGCGTTTGACGACGCTGACCGCCAGGTGCTCGACGCCGTGATTGGGCCGTCGTGACACGTGTGTGGCACACTGGTCCACCGGCGCTGACCCCTGCATGTCTCTGCCCCCGGGGAGCCACTGACCGGTCCTGACCGGCCGGGTCGGTGCCGCCAGAGATACCAGCTGCGGACGGTGTGTGCACCGTTCCGCCCCGAGGACGCTCTGACCGGTGGCAGGGCGAGGAAGCGACTGCACCATGCAGACCCTGGACCCCATCGACGCCGCATCGTTGCGCGACGACCTGCCGGACTTCCGACCAGGCGACACCATCAAGGTCAACGTCAAGGTCGTCGAGGGAAACCGGTCACGTATCCAGGCGTTCCAGGGTGTGGTCATCGCCCGGCACGGCGGGGGGGTGCGTGAGACGTTCACCGTCCGCAAGATCAGCTTTGGTGTCGGTGTGGAACGCACGTTCCCCGTGCACGCCCCGACGATCGACTCGATCGAGGTGGTTACCCGTGGCGACGTGCGACGGGCCAAGCTGTACTACCTGCGCGGCCTGCGTGGCAAGAAGGCGAAGATCAAAGAAAAGCGCGACCGCATCCCGGCGTCGCGCTGAACCGGCCTGCCAGGTGGTGGCCGTGCCAGGTCGGGGGGAGGCGGTGGCGTGACCCAGACTCCGAACCCGCCTCCGCCCGGTCCGGCCGGGCCGGGGGTCCCCGGCGCGGGCGGACCTGTCGTGCCGGTGCCTGACACGGTCGTGCTGCACGGCCCAGGCTCCCCGCCCCTGCCGCCCGAGCGCCAGCCCGTCGGGGCCATCGTGCCCGACACGCTCGGGCTGGCCGCTCGGCCTGCGCCCCTCCCGGCAGGGCCGGCCGATCTGGTCGTGCCGGACACGCTTGGGCTGGCTGGCCCGGCTGCCCCGCCCCTCCCGGCAGAGCCGCCCCGGCCGGCAGAGCCGGCCGATCTGGCCGCGGCCGTCGTCCCCGACACCTCACGTGCCCCAGCCGTCGCCCCGGAGCCGGCGGAGCCGGTCGCACCAGCTCGTCGGGTCGTCTCATCGAGCCGATCTGGTCTGGTCGTGGCACCGGCCGAACGCCGGCGGGCGCACGCCTATGACCCCCAGGACGGGCCACCGCAGGCGGCACCTGCGCGCCCGCGTGCCGAACGTGGACGCCACCAGGCGCCGCGCGGACGTTCTGGCCCGCTCGCGTGGTTGCGCGAGACCGCGATCATCATGGGCAGCGCCCTTGTGCTGTCGTGGATCGTCAAGACGTTCTTCGTCCAGGCGTTCTACATCCCCTCGGAGTCGATGTACGACACGCTCGTCCACAACGACCGCATCCTCGTGTCCAAGCTCACCCCCGGGCCGTTCGACCTGTCCCGCGGCGACATCATCGTCTTCGCCGACCCCGGCGGCTGGCTGGGCCCAGAAGAAGCCACCGCCGCCAGCGGGGTGAACAAGGTCCTCAGCACTGTCGGGCTCGCACCGGCAAACTCCAACCACCTGGTCAAACGGGTGATCGGCCTTCCTGGTGACATGGTCGCCTGCGACGAGACGTGCGACGAGGCCGGCGGACCGCTCACCGTCAACGGTGTGCCGATCGACGAGACGTACGTCAAACCCGGGTCGACCCCCAGCGGGGGACGGCCGTTCTGCGTCGTCGTCCCCGAGGGGCATGTGTGGGTGATGGGGGACAACCGCCAGCACTCGTCAGACTCGCGGCTGAACATGTCCAAACCCGGCGGTGGTGCGGTGCCGATCTCCAACGTCGTCGGGGTGGTGTTCGTCACCATCTGGCCGCTGGACCGCATGAGCGGGCACCACAACCCAGGGTCGGTGTTCGCTGACGTCCCGGCGGCCACGACGTTGTCGTGCACCGGCCACCACTGAGCTGGCTGTGCCCAGCCCGACCCTGCGCACCGAACGCCAGCTGTTGCGTGCCGGGGCCAGGTTCGTCGCCGGGATGGACGAGGTCGGCCGCGGGGCCCTCGCCGGGCCGGTGAGCGTCGGTGCCGTCGTCGTCGACGCCACGACCCGTACCGCCCCGCCCGGGCTGGCCGACTCCAAGCTGTTGTCGGCCCGGGGCCGTGACCTGCTCGTGCCTGCGCTCGTGCGTTGGGGCTGTGCGTGGGCGGTCGGGCACGCCAGCGCAGGCGAGGTCGACGAGGTCGGGATCGTCGCGGCGTTGCGCCGGGCCGGGACCCGCGCCCTGGAACAGGTCGAGCAGGTCCTCGGACCGGTGACCACCGTGCTGCTCGACGGTTCGCACGACTGGTTGACGGTCCCGGCCGACCTGTTCGACGACGGCGACGGCCGCGTCGTGCACATGCGTGTGAGAGCCGACCAGACCTGCGCGTCGGTCGCCGCAGCGTCCGTCGTGGCAAAAGTCACCCGCGACGCGCTCATGACCGAGCTCGACGCCGAGCACCCGGTGTACGGGTGGGCGAAGAACAAGGGGTACGGGGCCCAGGCGCACCTCGCGGCGCTGGCCGAGCACGGCCTGAGCCCGGTGCACCGGCGTTCGTGGCGCCTGCCGGGCCCGTGCGACCGCGACGATGAGAGATGATAGGGCCGTGAGCGCCGAGGACCTGGAGAACTACGAGACTGACGCTGAGCTCGCGCTGTTCCGCGAGTACCGCGACGTCGTCGGGCTGTTCAGCTATGTCGTGGAGACCGAACGTCGGTTCTACCTCGCCAACCAGGTGGACCTGCAGGTGCGCTCTGCCGCCGGTGAGGTGTACTTCGAGCTGGCCCTGGTCGACGCATGGGTGTGGGACGTGTACCGCTCGGCGCGGTTCGTGCGTTCGGTCCGTGTGGTGACCTTCAAAGACGTCAACGTCGAAGAGCTCGCGAAGACTGAGCTCGACCTGCGCGACGTCGCCCGGTAGCCCGGCACGTCCGGCAATACCGCTGTGGCCAGGCGTCACACGTCGTCTGTCGTGTCATGCGCACACCGTCGCGCGAACCGTCCCCAGCCCACGGTGGTGACACCAGGGACCCAGCCGGACCATCTGGGCCCGCGCACAGGTCAGCCGTTGCTCCACGGTGTGGGTATGCGAGTGACAGATGCAGTAGGACGGTTCGGTGAACAGGTGGCTGCCAACCACCTGACGGCGGCGGGACTGACAGTCCTGGACCGCAACTGGCGGTGCGCCGCCGGAGAGCTCGACCTTGTCGCGGCCGACGGGGACGAGCTTGTCGTCGTCGAGGTCAAGACCCGGCGCACAACCACGTACGGCACCCCGGCCGAGGCGGTGACCTGGCGCAAGCTCGCCCGGTTGCGCCGTCTGGCGGCAGCATGGCTCGCCGCGCACGACGAACGCCCACGGTCGGTGCGCATCGACGTCGTCGCGGTCACCGTGCCGCGCCGCGGCGGTCCGCTCGTCGAGCACCTCAAGGCGGTGGCGTGATGGTGCTCGGACGGACGTACGCCGTCGCCTTGGTGGGGATGTGCGCCCACCTCGTCGAGGTCGAGGCGCACCTGGCAGCCTCGATCCCCGCGTTCAGCCTCGTCGGGCTGCCCGACGCAGCGTTGTGCGAAGCCCGTGACCGGGTCCGTGCGGCCGTCGTGTGCGCGGGGCTGTCGTGGCCGAACCGGCGGATCACGGTGAACCTGTCGCCGGCGACCTTGCCCAAGTCAGGGTCGGGGTTCGACCTGGCTGTGGCTGTGGCGGTGCTCGCCGGGGCGGGTCTGGTCGGACCTGAGCAGGCCGCCAGGGTCGTCCACCTTGGTGAGCTGGGCCTGGACGGCCGGCTGCGCCCGGTCCGCGGTGTGCTCCCGGCGGTGGCTGGGGCTGTGGGCGCTGGGTGCCCACGGGTCGTCGTCCCCGTCGCCAACGCCGACGAGGCACGGCTGGTCCCCGGGGCCGATATCCGCCCCGCCGAGCACCTCGCCCAGGTCGCCGCGTGGTACGGGGCGCAGGTGGACGTGCCCCACGACGTGGTGCCGGTGTGCGACACCACAGCCACACCGGTGCGCACCGTCGAGGCAGACCTGGCTGATGTGCTCGGCCAGGACGACGCGCGCCGCGGTCTGGAGGTCGCCGCAGCGGGGGGCCACCACCTGCTGCTCGTCGGCCCGCCGGGCACCGGCAAGACGATGCTCGCCCGGCGTCTGCCCGGGTTGCTGCCCGACCTGGACCCGCAGGCGTCAGTCGAGGTCACCGCGGTGCACTCGGTCGCCGGGACGTTCGACGCCGCCCACGGCCTCGTGCGCCGGCCCCCGTTCGAAGACCCGCACCACACCGCGACCCCTGCGGCGATCGTCGGCGGCGGGTCAGGTGTGGCCCGCCCGGGTGCGGCGTCGCGGGCCCACCACGGCGTGCTGTTCTTGGACGAGGCGCCGCACTTTGCCGCGCCGGTGCTGCAGTCGCTGCGCCAGCCGCTGGAGCACGGCGAGCTTGTGCTGCACCGGTCGGCCGGTGCCGCGCGCTACCCGGCCCGTTTCCAGCTCGTCATGGCAGCCAACCCGTGCCCGTGCGGACGGTTCGCCGGCAAAGGTGTGGACTGCACATGCCGGGCTGAGGTCCGTCGGCGGTACTTCGACCGGTTGTCAGGGCCGCTGCTGGACCGGGTCGACCTGCAGCTGGAGGGCCCCGTGCCCCGGGCGGGGGTCACACCAGGGGAGAGCACGGCCGTGGTCGCGCGACG
>WRCL01000035.1 GCA_009783975.1 Micrococcales bacterium | reverse complement strand
GTCGAAGAGTGGAAGTGGACGTGGCAGTACAAAGCGAGCGACCGGATCGTGTGCGGGCCTGAGCCCTGATCTGCCGAGCTCAACGCCCACGCGCTGGCGGCACAACCTTCGCCGCGACGACATCACCTGCTGGGACCCACACCGGTCCGCGCACACCAGCCACACGCAGACCCTCGTCGCTGACCTGCAGGACCTCGCCGAGCACGTCGGTCAGCTGAGGTTCGCCAGCGCCAGGGCCGTCGTCGCGCCGGCGCCGTACGACGACCCGCTGGCCCACGGCGAACGTCCGCCACCGGCCCGTCGGGCGACCAGGAGTGCTCACACAGGAGATACTAGGGGCCGGTGCCTCCGTCGTGGGTCGGGGGCGTGCGCTGGAAGGACCTGTTTGTGACGTACGTGATCACCGAGCCTTGTGTGGACGTCAAGGACAAGGCGTGTATCGACGAGTGCCCCGTGGACTGCATCTACGAGGGCAGACGCATGCTGTACATCCACCCCGCCGAGTGTGTCGACTGCGGTGCCTGCGAACCGGTGTGCCCGGTCGAGGCGATCTTCTACGAAGACGACGTGCCGGCGCAGTGGTCGGGGTACTACGACGCCAACGTCCACTTCTTCGACGCGCTCGGTTCTCCTGGCGGGGCGGCGCGCACCGGCCCGGTCGACTCCGACCACCCGAGCGTCACAGGCCTGCCACCGCAGGGCTGAGCCGTGCCTGTGCTGCCGGACTTCCCCTGGGACCTGCTCGTCCCGCACGCTGAACGGGCCAGGGCCCACCGCGACGGGATCGTCGACCTTTCTGTGGGTACCCCTGTTGACCCCAGCCCGCCGGCCGTGCGTGCCGCGCTCGAAGCGGCGTCTGACTCACCGGGGTACCCGCCGACCGCGGGGACTGCGGCGCTGCGCCACGCCGTCGTCGAGTGGTTCGCACGCCGGCGCGGTGTGCGGACCCTCACCGAGGCCGGGGTGCTGCCGACGATCGGGTCCAAAGAGCTGGTCGCGTCGTTGCCGTCGATGCTGGGTCTGGGCCCAGGTGACACCGTCGTCCACCCCGCGACGGCCTACCCGACCTATGACGTCGGTGCGCGCCTGGCCGGGGCGACGCCTGTGGGCTGCGACGACCCGGCGGCGTTGGTTGATGCCGACGACTCGGTGCGGTTGGTCTGGCTGAACTCCCCGTCGAACCCCACTGGTGAGGTCCTGGGCGTTGATGCGCTCGCGGCGGTCGTCGCCGCGGCCCGCCGTGCCCAGGCGCGCCACGGGCACCAGGTCGTCGTCGCGTCTGACGAGTGTTACGCCGAGCTCGCCTGGCAGGCCCCGTGGACCGGCACCGGTGTCCCGTCGCTGCTGGACCCGCGCGTCGCCGGGGACGACCTGGCTGGTCTGCTCGCGGTGTACTCGTTGTCGAAGCAGTCGAACCTCGCCGGGTACCGGGCGGCGTTCACCGCTGGAGACCCGTCGCTGGTCGCCGCGCTGCTGGAGGTCCGCAAGCACGCCGGGCTCATGGTGCCCGGTCCGGTGCAGGCTGCGATGCTGCTCGCCCTGGCCGACGACGAGCACGTCGCCGCCCAGCGACGGCGGTACTCCCACCGGCGTACCGTGCTGCGCGACGCGCTGGAGCAAGCCGGGTACGTCGTGGACGGCTCAGCAGCGGGCCTGTACCTGTGGGTGCGCCCGGCGGCGCCCCAAGACCCGTGGGCCACGGTGGCAGACCTGGCTGGACTGGGTATCCTCGTGGCACCAGGTGTTTTCTATGGTGACGACGTGCATGTGAGGGTTGCGCTGACGGCCACGGACGACCAGGTCGCCCATGCAGCCGCACGGCTCGTCGGTGCCTGACCAGGGCTGACCGATGCAGCTTTGCCCAGGCGAACAGCACACCAAGCAGTCGTACGCGAGTGGCAAAGCGAAGGGTTGGCATGAGACGAACGGCCTACCAGATGAGCTCAGATATGTGAGATTCGTCACAAAACAGCACGGGTTCGTCTCAGGGTCTTAGCCAACGGGCTCTGGGCGGGTAGCGTGCAGCCAGAGCCGCCACACTGTTTCCCGGTGAACCACGGGGTGACGGTGTCGCGGACGCCCACGACCGACACAGGAGGTACCTCATGACCGACGCCGCCGCGCAACCCCCCGTGCGCCTGACCGTAGGTGACCGTGAGCTGGAGCTGCCCGTGATCCCTGCGGTCGAGGGCAACGACGGGATCGTCGTGGCCACGTTGCTGCGTGACACGGACCTGGTCACCGCTGACCCTGGTTTCATCAACACCGCGTCGTGCGAGTCGAAGATCACGTTCATCGACGGCGATGCGGGGATCTTGCGCTACCGCGGGTACCCGATCGAACAGCTTGCTGAGCACTCGTCGTTCCTCGAGGTGTGCTACCTGCTCATCCACGGTGAGCTGCCCTCGCAGTCGGACCTGGACGCGTTCGTCGAGCGGGTCAACCGCCACACCCTGGTCCACGAAGACTTCCGCACCTTCATGGGCGCGTTCCCGCGCCACGCCCACCCGATGGCCGTCATGGCCTCGGCGATGAACGCCCTGGGCGCGTTCTACCCCGAGTCGTTGAGCATCTTCGACGATGAGGCGATCGAGCTGGCGACGGTGCTCATCCTGGCCAAGACCCGCACGATCACCTCGTACGTGCACCGGGCCCGCAAGGGTGAGCCGCTGCTGTTCCCCGACTACGCCCGCGGGTACGTCGAGGACTTCATGCGGATGTCCTTCGCGATCCCCTATGAGCAGTGGACCCCCAACGACCAGCTCGTCCGTGCCATGGACAAGCT
Source organism: Micrococcales bacterium (assembly GCA_009783975.1). GTDB lineage: Bacteria > Actinomycetota > Actinomycetes > Actinomycetales > Cellulomonadaceae > Cellulomonas. The sequence goes on along the minus strand of WRCL01000035.1, from coordinate 7,321 downwards.
GCTGATCTTGCACGCCGACCACGAGCAGAACTGCTCGACCTCGACGGTGCGGATCGTCGGGTCGTCCAACGCGAACATCTACGCCTCGGTCGCCGCGGGGATCAACGCCCTGGGTGGCCCCCTGCACGGTGGCGCCAACGAGGCGGTGCTGAAGATGCTCGACGAGATCCGCGAGAACGGTGGCGACGCCACGAAGTTCATGAACAAGGTGAAGAACAAGGAGCAGGGCGTCCGCCTCATGGGCTTCGGCCACCGGGTCTACAAGAACTACGACCCGCGCGCGGCGATCGTCAAGCAGTCGGCGCACAAGGTGCTCGCTGCGACCGGCACCCAGGACTCGCGCCTGGAGATCGCCATGGAGCTCGAAGAGATCGCCTTGTCCGACGACTACTTCATCTCCCGCAAGCTCTACCCGAACGTCGACTTCTACACCGGCCTGATCTACAAGGCCATGGGCTTCGACGAGGCGATGTTCACCCCGCTGTTCGCCCTGGGCCGGATGCCTGGCTGGATCGCCCAGTGGCGTGAGATGCGCAACGACCCGCAGACGAAGATCGGGCGCCCCCGCCAGATCTACACCGGGTACCCCTCGCGCGACTACGTCCCCGTCGAGTCCCGCTGACCTGACCTGCACGGCCCCGGTCCTCACCGACCGGGGCCGTCGCACGTCATCTGGTGGCTGTGCGGCGGCTCTCGACGTAGACACCCAAGGTGAGCAGCAAGCCGCCGGTCGCGAGCAAGGTGATGAACCACGGCGTCGGGGAGACCCCGGCGGTGGCGAACACGACGACGACGACCAGGCCCATGTCGGCGATCCCCAGCGCCAGCAGAGCCTTCCACATCTTGCGTGCGCCGGCGAGCATGAACGCCAGCGCGAGCAGGACGAGCATGATCGCACGCCAGGTCGCCGGGTCGGCGAGCAGCGTCGCTGTTGACGGGCCCAGCACCGCCACCGCTGCCGGCGCGAGCACCGCGGTCGCCCGGCGTGGTGTGCGCTGCACGACGACCCACCCGCTGGCGACCATCGCCGCACCAAACGGCAGGGCGTACCACTCCACGACAGCTGCCCCGGTGACCCACGGAACGACGAACGTGAGGTAGGCCGCCGGCCACCACACCCACGCTGGGGGGACGGTCCGGGCACGACGCAGCCCGGCTGCCCCGCCAGCGACGAGCACCGCCCCGACGAGCCAGGCGACGACCAGGGGCACGAGCGTGGCATGCGGCAGCGCACACGTCGCCAGGAGCGTCCCGGTCGCGACCACGACGAGCGCACCAGCCAGGCGCCAACGTCCCACCTGGGACGTCCACCCCAGGACCACCCCCGCCAGAGCCATGAACGCCGCGGCGACCAGGGCACACCACAGCACCGCGAAGAACTGCGCGCTGGGCGTCCATGCGCTCACCGTGCCGTCGAACCACGGGTCGGAACCGGCCAGCGTGTGGTGACGTGCGACCCCGAGCGTGTGGGTTGCCAGGACGAACGGTCCGGCCCCAGCGGCGGCGATCCCGCCCGCGGTGTACCCGAGCACCGTTGCCCGGGCAGTGTTGCGCACGAGCACAGCAACGACACCAAGGAACAGCCCAGCCCCCGCGAGCACCACCGTGCGCACGAGCACCCCGTGCCCACCAAGGGTCAGCGCGAGCGTGGGCACCAACGTCACGAGCGTCGCGACACCCCCGAGGTGGACCAGCGCCCGTGCGCGGGGCATGAACCAGAACCCGATCACCGCGGCGACAAGGGTCGGCGGTGCCGTGTACGCCTCGACCAGCCCGACGCCGGCCATGGCCAGGGCGCTCCACAACAGGCCCGACCACGCCAGCCACGCCACCCACCACACGTGCCGGCGGTCAGGCCGGGTCGCCAGGTATGACGCGGCGAGGCCGGCAACAGCACACACGCGCAACGACACCACACCCCCCGCCGACTCGCGGACCAGCGCCAACAGCTCGGCGACGAGCACAGTTCCCAGGGCGCTCAGCTCCAGGGCGGCACGGATCCGGCTCGCGAGCAGCCGGTCCATCTGCCCGGCGACCAGGCGCCTGGCCCATGGACCGGCGGCCAGCGCGCCAACTCCAGCGAGGAGCGCGACGACGACGAGGACGGCAGGCGCCCCCGACTGGCTCGTCAGCTGCGGACCGACGTTGACGGCGACCGCCGCAGCTGTGGGCACCAGGCCGACTGTCGCCACCAGCCGCACCAGCACCGGCTGGGGGCGTCGTCGTGAGCTGAGCACCGCAGCCTCGACACCGAGGACCGCAGCACACGCCGCCGCAGCCCACCATGTGCGCTGGGCGAACATCGTCGCCACAGCCAGGCCCCACGGCACCGCGCCGACCCCGAGCACCGTGAAGTACACCGTGTGCCCGACGAGCTGGTGGGCGCGCCCGACGACGACCGCGACGACGGCCGAGACAACAGCGAGCGCACCGAACGTCGCCGGCCAGCCCGGGTCCCAGCCAGGGGGGTACCACGCCAACGCTGCGGCGGCGACCACCAGCGCGTACCCGTACCCGCACGCGACCAGCCAGGGACGCGCCGACGGGCGGGCCGAGCTGGTCCAGGCCGCCATGAGCGCGACGACCGCCACCCCGGTGACCAACGCCGCCGGGTGGGACCACCAGCTGAGCTGGGCGGCGAACGCCACCAGGCCCAGGCCCGCCACCCACAGACCTGGGCGCAACGTGACCCGCGCGAACGACGGGCGGGGTCCTGCGGCGGGTGTGGTGCGACCTGGCAGCACCCGTTCACCGGCCCATGCCAGCGCCCCGCCGACGAGCCAGATGGTCAACGAGGCCCACAGCGGCGTCCCGGGCAGCAGCCCGAGGGTGCCGACGGCGCCAGCGGCCGCGACCGGTGCCAGCGGGCCGAGCAGACGGCCCAGCCGTGCCACTGGGCGGTACCACGGGTCGTCGAGCTGGGCCAGTGGCACCAGCTCGTTGGTCGAGGCCAGGCGAGCCGCAGCCAGGCGGAACCCGGGGCTGGGGGCGGTCTGCGTCCACACCGTGAACGGCACCTCGACGTCGCCGACGGGGCCCCGCACAGCCACACGGACGTCGTCGGGGTCGACCGGTTCGCCCACCGGGGCGTCGGCCCGCCCGCGCGGCCACGGGGCAAGCCCAGGGTCAGGGTTGGTGATCCACACGCAGGTGCCGGTCCGGGGCTTGGCGCGGACGGCCACAGGCAACGCGGCGTACCACACCCACGCCACAGCGACGACGAGCCAGGTGATCGGCAGCCAGGGGTTCGTCCAGTCCGGGTTGGCCAGGGCCAGCGAGCCGGAGGTGAAAGGCGCGTCCACGGCTGCGACAACCGCTGTGGTCGTCGTCATCGTCAGCCCCGCGACGAGCATGACGGTGATGAGCTGGCCCCCCGCGAGCAGCGAGGAGAACCGTCCCGGGGCCACGGCCAGCGCGACCACGCTCAGCGCGACCCAGGCGAGCAGCGCGCTGGTCGTCATCGCACCCAGCACGCTCAGCCCGTCGCGCGACGCCGCCGCGACGACCGGGACGGTCCAGGCGACACCGCCGACGAGGTACATCCCGGCGATCCACGTCCAGGCCCCAGGCCGCGCACGCCCGAGCGCGACGCCAACACATCCGAGCCCGATGAGCACCAGGGCCCCGCCGAGGCCGTGGCCCGACCCGTGCACCCCGCAGACCAGCGCCATCACCGACGCGACGAAACCGGCCACCACCGCCTCGGCGGTGAGCACCACCGACTCGACCGTGTGACGGCGACGGCTGGTGCGCCACCGCCGTTCCAGCCAGGCGCACCCAGCGACGGTCGCCGTCGAGCACGTGAGCACGACCGCCGCACGCAGCTCAGGTTTGGTCGCCACATCGGCCCAGGCGAGCACCGCCACCGCCACCGGGACGACCGCCAGCCCCCCACCCCACCACGCCCGCAACGCCAACCAACGTCCAGCACCGACGAGCCCCGCCGCCCACCCCAGGCTCGCCAGCGCCAGCAGCACCTGCCGGCCCGGTTCGGGCGCAGCTGAGGTGAGCAGGTGCACCGCGATGAGTCCGAGGGCGGTCGTCATCGCCCCGACCGCCTCGGCAGAGGCGGCAAAGCCCCTGCGCCGCAAGACCAGCGTCGTCGTCGCCGCGAGCGCGGTGAGCACCGTGAGCACACCACGCGGCACACCTGGGTTGTCGACCAGCCCCGAGTAGGCGAACACCACAGCCGCGACAACGACGAGCGCAGCCCCCACCGCGCCAAAGATCGTCGGCAGCGCCGCCTCGGTCACCCGTGCCCCAGCCGGTGCTGGCCGGCGCGGTCCTGGCGTGTGCGGTGCCGCGGTTGCTGGGTTCGCGCTCGTCGCGTCCGACCCGTCTGCCGCAGCGTCGGCTGGTGCCCGGCTCGTGGTGGTACTACGAACCTCGGCGGCCCTGCACACATCCGGCGCTGGGCGCGCCTCGTCAACCGCGGAACCCCCGCCGGGGCCGGCACCTGGCGGCCAGTCGTCTGGCGTGCCGGTGTCGTCGGCGGTGCCGGGGTCCGCACCTGTGTCGTCTGGGTCCAGTGTGCTGTCCTCGTTCCCGGCCGTGTCGGGGCCGCCACCTGGTGCCCGGTCGTCTGCCGTGCCGGTGTCGTTCGCTGCGTCAGGCTCCGTACCTGTGTCTGTGCCTCTGCCCGGGTCCGGTGTGCTGTCCTCGTTCCCGGCTGTGTCGGGGCTGTCACCTGGTGCCCGGTCGTCTGCCGTGCCGGTGTCGTCGGCGGGGTTCTGGTCGTCGCCTGTGTCGGGGTGTGGACCTGGGGTTGGGCTCGCGGGAACAGCGCCCGCATCACCGCGGCCCGCGGGGCTCGCCGTGGTCGTGCTCGCTACGGCCTCCGGTTCTGCCACGGCGGGCTCTGACGTGCCCGCAGCCGTAGGCTGGGTCAGTTTTTGCACCGAGTCCAGCCGGATCGTCCACAACGTCGCCTGCCGCTCGCGCACCGCCTGCGCGGCCCGTCGCGACTGTTCGGCCAGCGCAACCCCACCATCGCCGGACAGGTCAGTCCCACACCGCCGGCACACCTGCCCGCTGAGCACCATCGCGCACCACGGGCACCGGCGGGTGTCGATGAGGAGCCGAGCCAGGTTCTCCACCGTGTCGAACGTCATGGGACACACCCTGCCCGAACACCCCCATCTCCGGTGCGTGTTTGCCATGGGGATTTTGGGGAGAACTCGAGCTCATTCGCCCACCCGTCCGACTGGCGCACCAGGCAGGGGCATCGGCGCAACGGCATTGCCTCCCCAGCTCCTGGAAGAAACCTGCGTGACACCCAGATGTGTGCCGCAGTGCTGGTTCTGTCGGCGTCGTCGGGGCGGGAGGTTGCGCCCTGCGGTTGAAGTCGCCGACATGTGGCCTGAGCGTACCCAGGGACGTGGCCTGTGATCGCCTACCAGACCCACCCGCCGACCGACCGTCGAGGCCGTGTGGGCGGGATACCATCTTTCGCGGCTTGGGCGGTTACCGTCTCCGGCCGGGCGACACGACCAGTGCCTGGAGCTCGCCGACCTGCTTGGGGATGTTGCGGGAACGTTGGACGGTGATGGTCCCTGACTGCCCTCCCCCGGACCAGTCCACGACCCAGAACGCCGTGGCGGTCACGGTGAACGCTTCGTCAGGCTGCCCAGCGCTGGTACGGGTGTAGGTATAGCCACACGTCGGGGACGGCTGCTTGTCGTACCGCCCCTCGTACCGCGTGCCAGCAGCCTTCTCCCCGGCACAGGTCACCGTGACACCATCACCCATCGACCACACCATACGGTCCAACCGGGCCGTGGCCTGGACAGTCACACCCCCGGCCGACGCCGACCTGGTCATCTGCGCGACACCGGCCACCCCGGGCGTGGTGGACTGACCGGGGTCCGCAGCCCACATCCACGCAGGGATCCCCACGATCTGCATACCGTCGGGCGGGCTTCCTCCTGTCATTCCGATCTCGGGGGTTTGCAAGCTCATCTGTTGCACCGCCTGCTGCGCCAACTGCGCCGGATCGATCTCCCCGCCGGGCCCAATCCACCAGGGGCTTATCATTTTCAAGAGCGTTACCTGGCCGTCTAGTACGCGATATAGGCATGCAACGTACACGCCGTCGGTGTGACCGTTGACGGGGGTTTCCGGCGACGGTTGGGCATAGAATACCGTGCCGTCGGGCCGCTTGACGAATGCGGGGTACTCCTGGTACCAGCAGTTGTGCAAACACGAGTAACCTAGGGCCGGTGCATCTTTTACAGCCGGAGCCTTGCAGCGTCCTGATACATCGGGGATAGTACCGCTCGAACCCGACGTCTCTACCCCTAGTGTGCCTTTCCAACCGTCGCCGCCGGTGCCGTCGTCGCTGGGTGCGGTGATCGTGGTGGGTGGGGGAGGCTCGGTGGTGTCCGGAGAAGCGGGACCGTCTGTGGCACGAGCGGGACCGCCCCATACCAGCAGAGCCGCGACCAGCATCAGCCGGAACGACCTGGCTCGGGCTCTGGGTGTCAACATGGCCTGCCTCCGTCTGTGATGTACTCGGCGATGAGCCACGTGTCGGGGGATATGCTGTGCCACATTGTGATAGTTGAGACGAACCGCCCTCTTCTCTCGAGTGGGAGAACTGAGGATCCGTCGGACACGATCACGTTGACGTCGGTGGTGTTGTTGCAGACCTCGATGGTCAACTGGTCATCGAAGAACGGGTCGCTGACGGCGTGGTGGTCCACCACCTTGTAGTTGGTCTGGGTTGCCTCTCCCACCTGCACGGCGCCCTGCGAATGCAGCCACGCCACCTGGTCAAAGTAGGTTGTCGCGTAGTCGCCGGCGGTGAACGATGTGATCGCGCTGATGTCGTCGATCCCGTACCCAGTCTGCCCGAGTTGGTTCGACGCGCTGTGGTAATCCTTGAGCCGCTGGAGTGCTTCTCGTTCGGTGGCGAGCTGGGGGTCGCGCGGGGGCTCTTCTTGTGATGCGGTGGCCGTCTGGGGTTCGGTGGTGGTGGCCGGCCCTGGGTTGTTGGTGCACCCGGCTGTCAGGACGGCCAGGGCCGCCACAGTCAGGGCGGCAAGAAGAGGCCGGTGCTTGCGCAGTTCCATGGGTCGGAGGTATGCAGGTGTTGGCGACGGTGGGGCTGTGCCTAGCACCTGTGCCCCCTTCCACATTCGAGGCGCGGCCCTGTCCGGGTCTCTTTGACCGGCCGCGCTGCAGCTAACGGTACGACGCCTTAGACCGTTCCCGCTTCCGTAGAGTCCCGACCTTTTCGGCAGCGAGTTCCCGACTGAAGGGAACGATGATGGGTTCGACACGCAGGAGCTTCACGGCTGAGTACAAGAAGAATGCTGTAGAG
>WRCL01000034.1 GCA_009783975.1 Micrococcales bacterium | reverse complement strand
GCAGCGCCACAGCCGGACGGTGCGCCAGGTGCGAGGCCAGGGCGTCGACGACCAACGGCAGGTCCCGGCCCACGACCTGCCGCTGCAGCGCCAGCGTCGCCGTGGACACCACGACCCGCTGCTCGGTGCGCACCGCGTGGTCGACGACCGGCACCAGGTACCCCAACGACTTGCCTGTGCCCGTCCCGGCCTGGACCAGCAGGTGCTCGCGGCGTTCCACGGCGTCAGCCACGGCGTGGGCCATGACGACCTGCCCCTCGCGCCGCTGCCCGCCCAGCGCCGCCACCGCCGCCTCGAGCAGCGACGTCGTACGGTCCGGACCAGGCATGGCCCTCAGCCTATGCGCCCCGTGGGAGGGTGTGTCTTGTCACCGCGCGACGACGTTGTGCAACCAAGGCGACTGACAACGACCCGCCATGACAGCCACGCGCGCGCCCGTGGTGACCTGCTCGACCAGGTCTGGTGGCACGGTCTCAGGCGACGGTCGTGGACGAATCATGAGGGTTGCGCAGATATGCGCAGCTCAAATGCATGCAACTGTGCGCACTGCTGCGCGACCGACGCTCCTGGACGACCTCGACCATCGCACAGGCGAAGGGGTCAGCCGACGAGACGTTCGACGAGACCGTCACCGTGTCCCGCCCCCGAACGCCTTCCCGACGACCTCCCTCGTGGCTGGTGCGACCCGTCGGGCGGTCTCCTGGCCGGGAGGTGGGAAGAGCGCGCTGACCAGGTAAGACATTGGAACCGTCCCCACTGTCTTGGCCTGGTGGTGCTAACGACGCCCGTCGGTGCCATCGTGTGTCTTGTCCCCACCCACTGGCCCAGGAGCACGACGATGATGAGACGAGTGGTGGCACTGGCTGTCGGTGCGGTGCTGTGCGCCGTGGCAGGCTGCCAAGGTGGCGGCACGTCGGGCTGGTCGCCGGCGGCGACCACACCGGCCCCGCCAGCACCGACGGTCACCGCCACCGAGGAACCCGAGATCGTCTTCCCGCCGCGGGTCCACCCCGCAGCCACAATGCTCGACGGGGATTTCGTGGGGATCTGGGTTCCGGCGGCGGGAGAAGACTTCTCCCAGGTGGTGTGCGTGCTGGCGCTCGCAGTGGACGGGACCTGGGTCCGGTGCGACCTGGTCCCCGGGTCTGCCGCCTTCACCGACATGAACACCGGCGTCGGCAACGACCCGTGCGGCCTGGCCGACAGCGTCGGCCCCGTCCCGTTCGGATACGTCACGATCATGGACGGCGAGGCCAGCAAAGGCTGCCCCACCGACACCGTCCTGGGGTCCCACGACGTGCCTGTCACCCCCGGTGACACCGTCCAGCTCGGCTCTGTCCAGTGCACCGCCGAACCCGAAGGTTTCGCCTGCCTGGACACCGCCACCGGGGCTGCCATCTTCGCCACGCTCGAGGACTGGGCCATCTACAACCCGTAGTGCCCTGGAGCTTGTGCAGGGAACGTGGGACGTGCCGGGGTGCCGGGTGAGGTGAGGGGGGTTAGCCTCCACCCGGGGTGCTGGGTCGAGGTGTGGAGGGTTGATGGTCAGCGTGTGTGTGCCGGGAGAAACGCCGTTCCACCCGCGGCGGACGTCGAAGGTCGCTGTTGTCGGGGCTGGGTCGGTGGGGGCGACGCTTGCGTACGCGTTGCTCATGCGGGGGTCGGCGCGCACTGTGGTGCTCTACGACATCGACCGGGCCAAGGTCGAGGCGCAGGCGCTGGACCTTGCGCACGGGATCGCGTTCATGCCGATGGCGACGGTGGCGGGGTCTGACGACATCGAGGTTGTGCGTGGCGCTGACGTGGTGGTCTTCACCGCCGGGGCCAAGCAGAAACCTGGGCAGACCCGGATGGACCTGGCCGGGGCGACGACACGGCTCGTCGCTGCGGTGCTTCCGCAGCTGGTGGCCGTCGCCCCGGAGGCGGTCCACCTCGTCGTGACCAACCCAGTTGACGTCGTGACGTACGTCGCGCTCAAGGTCTCCGGGCTGCCAGCGAACCAGGTGTTCGGGTCTGGGACGTTGCTCGACACCTCCCGGTTGCGGTACCTGGTCTCGCAGCACACCGGGATCGCGGTGCAGAACGTGCACGCGTACATCGCCGGTGAGCACGGCGACTCCCAGCTCGCGTTGTGGTCGTCGGCGACCCTCGGTTCTGTGCCGTTGCTTGACTGGCCCGGGATCGAAGGGCGCGGGCCGTTGACCGCGGCGGTGCGCGACCAGATCGCCGACGAGGTCACCACGTCGGCGGCGACGATCATCGCCGGCAAAGGGGCGACGAACTACGCCGTCGGGCTGGCCGCCTCGCGGACCATCGAAGCGGTCCTCAACGACGAGCACCGGATCCAGCCGGTCTCCTCGCTGCTCAGCGGTTACCAGGGCATCGACGACGTGTGCCTGTCGGTGCCGTCGGTCGTCGGGGCGCACGGGGTCGGCGAACGCCTCGCCGTGCCGATGTCGCCCGACGAGGTCGCAGCGTTACGCGCCTCGGCGCAGGCGGTGCGTGAGGTGGCCCGCAGCTGCGGCTACTGAGCCTGCGGCTCGGTAGCGTCGCTCGGGTCGTCCGACGCCCCGGCGGCGGTGTCACCTGGTTCGTCGTGCGCACGCAGTGCTGCGATGAGCCCGTCCTTGTCCATCGACCAGCGGCCGGGGACGTCCAGCTCAGCAGCACGGCGGCGCAGACGCGCCAGGGTCCAGCCCTCGTAGTCCGAGTCGTCTTGGGGCGGGTCGTGCGGCGTGGAACGCTTCAGCCGTGCGGCCGCTGCCCGCAGGCGCTCCATGGCCAGGGGGCTGGGGTCTGGTAACAGTCGTCCGGTCATCGGGTCTCCGCTCGCTGAACCTGGGCTCGACCAGGGTGTGCAGACACCTAGTCTCGTGCATGAGGTGGTTGTTGACGAAGTCGACAACGTGCCCTGGGCAGGAGCCCAGCGCTTGCCGCGTCCGTCACAGGCTGCGCAGGACGCTGACCACCTTGCCGAGGATCGTCGCCTCGTCGCCGTCGATGGGGGAGTACGCCGGGTTGTGCGGCAGCAACCACACGTGCCCGTCGCGCTGGCGCAGGGTCTTCACGGTCGCCTCACCGTCGAGCATCGCCGCGACGATCTCGCCGTTCTCGGCTGTGGGTTGGCGGCGCACGACGACCCAGTCGTCGTCGCAGATCGCCGCGTCGACCATCGAGTCGCCGACGACCTTGAGCAAGAACAGCTCGCCGTCGCCGACGAGCTGGCGTGGCAGGGCGAACACGTCTTCGACGACCTGCTCAGCGAGGATCGGACCACCGGCGGCGATACGCCCGACGAGCGGCACGTACGCCGGCTCGGGGGACATGGTCTCCGCGGCGAAGCCGGCTGTCTCGTGCAGCAGCGACACGCTGCGGGCGTCGTTGGGGGCGACGACCTCGATCGCGCGGGGACGGTTCGGGTCGCGTCGCAGGTAGCCCTTGCGTTCGAGCATCTCCAGCTGGTGCTTGACCGACGACGGGCTGGTGAGCCCGACGGTCTCGCCGATCTCGCGCATCGTCGGCGGGTAGCCGCGTTCGGACACTGAGGTCCGCACGGTCTCCAGCACCCGTTGTTGGCGTGGGGTGAGCTCGTCGGCGGCGGTCTGCCGTGGACGGCCCGGGCGTCGGCGCAGCTGCGTGACGGAAGCAAGGTCGACATCGGTGCCGGCGTCGATGGTCTCGTCGTGGTCGCTCACAGGTCTTCTCCTTGTGTATCCCCTGGTGGGAGTTCGTGTGGGTGGTCGGTGGTGTGCTTGTCCATGTGAGGTCCACCGTACCGGTCGAACATGGCCCCGACAAACAACTGTTCGAGCGTGTCGACATCTTGTTCGGATCTCATCTACAGTATCGCACAGCAGTACGACGAACGGGTGTATGATGAGCCGTGAGAGAGAGGTAGGCCGATGGGCGTCGTGGTGAGTCTTCGTCCCGCTGGTGTCCGCACCAGCCCCGTCGTGACCAGCACCAGCACTGTCCCGACCAGCGCTGCCGGCCAGGCCACCGGTGCCCAGCCGCACACGGTCCCGCCAGTGCCGCACCCACGACGGTCCAGCGCGCGTCCAGCGCCACGACCAGCGCCGTTGCGCCTGACGATACGTGGCCGGGTCGTTGTCGGCGTGCTCACAGCTGTCCTCGTCGCGCTCCCAGCATTCCTGGGCGTCTGGGCGGCGAGGGCTGATGCTCCGCGAGGCCCGGCGCAGGTCGAGCAGCACGTCGTCGCGCCAGGGGAGACGCTGTGGCAGATCGCTGTGTCGATCGCTGGGCCCACCGACGACGTGCGTGACGTCGTCGGTGAGCTCGTCCGCCTCAACGGCCTGCCCGACTCCAGCCTGCTCGCTGGTCAGACGATCGTCGTCCCGGTGCCTGGATGACCCCTTGCGTGCACGTGAGGTTACGGGACGCGCCCTGGTGGGGTAGCGTCGGGTCCCAGCCGATCATGACGCTACGCGGTGGCGCTGGACGCAGCGTAGGCCTCGTCCCGGCCTGGCCATCAGGAGGACCTGCGTGTACTGCCCGTTCTGCCGGTTCCCGGACTCCCGGGTCGTGGACTCACGTACCGCCGAGGACGGTTCGAGCATCAAACGCCGCCGCCAGTGCCCCTCGTGCGGACGCCGGTTCTCAACTGTGGAGACGGCAAGCCTGGCAGTGACAAAACGTTCCGGGGTGACCGAACCGTTCAGCCGCGACAAGATCCTCACCGGGGTCCGCAAAGCGTGCCAGGGCCGCCCGGTCGACTCAGACGCGTTGGCGCTGCTCGTCCAACGGGTGGAAGAAACAGTGCGGGCCACCGGCTCGGCTGTGGTCGACGCCCACGAGGTCGGGCTGGCGATCCTCGGGCCGTTACGAGAGCTCGACGAGGTCGCCTACCTGCGGTTCGCCTCGGTGTACCGCGGTTTTGAGTCGCTCGACGACTTCGAGGCAGCGATCCACCAGCTGCGGGCCGAGGCCGAGGACGACGGCACCGCGCCGGCTGAACCCGACGTCGCCGCGCAATGAACTGGTCGCGTGGCGACGCCCTGCGTCGGGTAACCTGCCAGTACCGGCTGAGGAGGTTGGGTCGATGAGTGACGAGGTGGCAGGCGCGCCGACGAAACCAGGTGCCCCGTCGGTGGAGGCCAAGGAGAAGTTCCGCCAGGCGTTGGAGGCGAAGAAAGCCCGTTCGAACCCCACGACGAACGGCAGCACGTCCGAAGGTGGTGTGCAGGCGGCTGAGACGACCGGACCGGTGCAACGCCAGTTCCGGCGCAAGTCCGGTTCGTCGTAGCAGGCGCGCTACGGGGCAAGGACCTGATGGTCAGCTGATGACCCGCAGGGCGATGGTCTCTGGCCGCTGCCGTAGCTCCTCGAGCATCCCAGGGTGCAGCTCGTCGGGGACGTCGGTGACGACATACCCGAGGTTGCCGCTGGTCGCGAGCATCTGCGCTTCGATGTTCAGGCCGAACCTCGCGAGGGTCTGGTTGACGTTCGCCAGCACACCAGGCACGTTCTGGTGCAGGTACGCCAGGCGGTGCACGGCGTCGGGGCGGTCCAACGCGATGTTCGGCAGGTTGACCGACAACGTCGTCGAACCGGTCGCCAGGTAGTCGCGGATTTTCGTCGACACGAACTGGCCGATGCTCTCTTGGGCCTCTTCGGTCGACCCGCCGGTGTGCGGCGACAAGATGACGTTGTCCAGCCCGCGCAGCTCAGAGGTGAACGGGTCGCCGCGACGTTTGGGTTCGACGGGGAACACGTCGGCCGCAGCCCCGACGATCGCACCTGACTCGATGGCCTCGCGCAGCGCCGCGTAGTCGACGATGAACCCACGCGAGAGGTTGAGGAACACCGCACCAGGTTTCATCACGGCGAACTGTTCGGCGCCGAACAACCCCGCGTTGCCCGGCCGCCCGTCGACGTGCAACGTGACGATGTCGGCCTCGGCGAGCAGCGCCTCCATCGACGCCATCTTGCGGGCGTTGCCCAGCGCGAGCTTCTCAGCGATGTCGTAGAAGATCACCGACATGCCCAGGTTCTCGGCGAGGACCGACAGCTGGGTGCCGATGTTGCCGTACCCGACGATCCCCAAGGTACGTCCGCGCACCTCGTGGGCCCCTTCGGCGGACTTGTCCCACACCCCGGCGTGCATCTGCTTGTCCAGGACGGTCAGCCGCCGGGTCAAGGCGATGATGTCGGCCAGGGCGATCTCCACCACCGAGCGGGTGTTGGAGAACGGTGCGTTGAACGTCGCGATACCGCGGGCCGCAGCGGCGCCCAGGTCGATCTGGTTCGTGCCGATCGTGTACGTGCCGATGACGAGCAGCTGCGGGGCGTGCGCGAGGACCTCGGCCGACACCTGGGTCTTGGAGCGGATCCCGAGCACGCTCACCCCGGCGAGGGCGTCGATGAGCTCGGCCTCGTCCAGGGCGCTGGTCCGGGTGTGGACCTCAAAACCCGCCTCACGCACGATCGCGTGGGCTTGGGGGTGAAGGTTTTCCAGGAGCAGGGCTGTGCGCACGGTTCTATGGTGCCCCCGTCGCGACACGGTCCGCAGCGCCGTCCGGCTCCCGGACTACCCCAGGCCCTGGGCCAACCCGTCGGGCAGGGGTTCGCCGTGGACGATGTGCAGCTGTTGGGTGGGCCGGGTCAGCGCGACGTACAGGTCACCTGGTCCCCCCGTGGCCAACACCTGCGCCGGTTCGACCAGCACGACCCGGTCGAACTCCAGCCCCTTGGTCTGGTGGGGTGTGACCAGCACCAACGCCGCATCAAGGTCGGAGGCGACGTCGGTGCTCGCCTCGTCGTAGTCGCGCCCGAGCGCGTCGAGCGCAGCGCCGAGCCCGGCCAACAGCTTCTGCGGCGCGACGAGGGCGACCCTGCCGGTGCCGTCGCGGTAGGTCTGGGCCACCGCGTCGTGCGCCAGCTGGGCTGCCCGGGTGGCGACGTCGCCGGGGTCGACCGCGGTGACGACGAGCGCCCCAGCAACATCACGTGCCGAGACCAAGGCCGACACTGGCAGCCCGACGTTGCGGGCGAAGGTGTCAGCGGCCTGGGCGACGCTTGCCGGGGTCCGGTAGTTCACGGTGAGCTCGGCAGCGCGCCACGACGAGCCCAGGTGCGGGCCGAGCATCGTCGTCCAGCTGTGGGCGCCGCACGGCGCAGCGGTCTGCGCGACGTCGCCGACGATCGTCAGCGACCGGGTCGGCACACGGCGCAGCAGGGCACGCCAGGCCATGGGTGACAGCTCTTGTGCCTCGTCGACGACGATGTGGCCGTAGGTCCAGGTGCGGTCAGCAGCGGCGCGTTCGGCGGTGGTGAGCGAGGCTGGGCCGCCTGCGACCCGGGCTGCCAGGCCCTCAGCGTCGACCATGTCGTCCAGCGACGCCCCGTAGGGCAGCACCCACCCGCGCGAGACCGCGCTCAGCGCCTCGCGGGCGTACTCGACCTCGGCGGCACGCTGGGCCGATTCGGCCCGGGCCTGGGCACGTGCGGCCTGGTCGTCGACACCGAGCAGCTCGGCAAGCTCGTCGAGCAGCGGGACGTCGTCGGGCGTCCACGGTGCGGTGCGTTCGCGGACGAGCAGCGCCCGGTCCCGGTCCGACAGGTGCCCGGCAGCCTGCTCCAGGCGCCACGGTTTGGCGTACAGGTCGCCGAGCAGCCCTTGGGGGGTCAGCGGCATCCACGCGAGGTTGAGCGCGACCCGCACGTCGTGGTGGGTGCGCAGGTCTTCGACGACCTCGGCGCGGTCGGTGAACTCCACACGGCTGCCGAGCTGGGCGAGGTACTGGTCGGCCAGACGTCCGAGCATCTCACGGACGAACTTCACCCGGGCGAGGTTGTGGGGCCGGTGCAGGCGCCGGGTGCGGGCGATGACGGCCGCGACGTCGGCGGGGGTGATGACGACCTGGCGCCCGGCCAGGACGACCGTCACCGGTTCGGCCGGTACCCGTTCGCGGGCCCGCACAGCCCGGGCGAGCACGTCGACCATCGCCAGGTCGCCTTTGAGCCGGGCTGAGGCAGCCGGTTCGGCCCCTGGTGCGTGGACGCCGGGGACGAGCTCGGCGAGGGTCATCGTCACCACACCGGTCTCGCCCAGCGACGGCAGCACCTGGTCGATGTACCGCAGGAACGTCCGGCTGGGACCCACGAGCAGCACCCCGGAACGTTCCAGGGTCCGCCGGTGCGCGTACAGCAGGTACGCGGCGCGGTGCAGGGCCACAGCGGTCTTGCCGGTCCCAGGCCCACCCTGGACGACCAGGGCCCCAGGCAGGTCGGCGCGGATGACCGCGTCCTGCTCGGCCTGGATCGTCGCGACGATATCGCCCATCTTGCCGGTGCGTCCTGCGGCGAGGGCCGCGAGCAGCGCCCCCTCGCCTGACAGCACACCGTCGTGGTCACCTACCAGGTCGAGCACCTCGTCCTCGACGCCGGTGACCTCCCGGCCGTGGGTGACCAGGTGCCGGCGGCGGCGCACCCCGTCTGGGTGCGCAGCTGTGGCCTGGTAGAACGCCTGCGCAGCAGGAGCGCGCCAGTCGGTGAGCAGCACAGTGTGCTCGGCGTCGGTCAGGCCCAGACGCCCGACATACATCCGGTCGCCGTCGTCGCGGTCCAGGCGCCCGAACGCCAGACGTTCTTCGACTGCTTCGAGCTGGGCGAGGCGGTTCTCGTACAACGTGGCGAACGAGTCGCGTTCGCTGCGGTTCTGCGGTGAGCCGGACGGTCCTTCGCGGCGCACCTCGGCCAGGCGGCTGCGTGTGTTGGCACGCAGGGTGTCCAGACGTGCGTAGACGGTGTCGAGCACATCCTGCTCGGCGGCGAGCTCCATGGTCAGCGCCGTGGGCAGCTCTGCGGGCTCGGCGTCCGGGTCAGCCGGTGAGGCGGTCGGTGGGGCCAGCGGTTGCGGTGCGGGGTGCGTGGCGCGCTCCATCGGGTCTGGGCAGAAAACGGGCCATCCATTATGCCCCCTCCACGGCCATCCGTGCGGGGTTTCCGCCCGTTCGGGTGCTTCAGCGCGTGATCGGTGCTGCAGCGCCGGCGAAGTGGCGGACCGCGTCGTCGAGCAGCACCCGCGCCGGGACAACCCCCTGGCGCAGCGGCCGCGACGTCGCCATCTGCTCCAACGACGTGTCGCACGCGACGAGCACGACGTTGCCGTACCGGCGTCCGCGCAAGACCCCGGTCTCGGCGACGACCGCGACATGGGCGAACACCGTCGCCAACGTCGCAGCCTCAGCACGGGCCTGTGCCAGCGGTGGCCAGTCCACGCAGTTGGCCAGGTACAGCCCGCCGGGGGCCAGCGCCCTGGCCACGGCCTGGGCTGCCCCGACGGTGACGAGGTCCGCTGGTACCCGGTCGCCGGCGAACACGTCACGCACGACGACGTCGGCCAGACCTGGGCGGGCGCTGGCCAACCATGTGGCTGCGTCGGTGGTGCGCAGGCGCAGAGCAGGCGGACGTGGCAGGTCGAACCAGGTGCGCACAAGCTCGACCAGACGTGCGTCGACCTCGACCGCGACCTGCCGCGACCCCGGGCGTGCTGCGTGGACCGCACGGGCCAGCGTGCATGCCGCACCACCGAGGTGCACGACCCGCAACGGTCCCGGCGGCAGCGTGGCGATGACCGCTGCCATCTGCTCGAGGTACTCGAACTCCACGTGCTGCGGGTCGTCGAGGTCGACGAACGAGCTGGGTGCCCCGTTGACCAGCAGCGTCACCCACGGATGGTCGCGCGCGACGACAAGCTGCGCGGTCCCGGTGTCGATCGGCACCGGTCCGTGCGGCCAGCGTGCGTCGGCGCCTCCCGTCCGCGTCACCCCTTCAGGCTAGTGCCTAGGAGAACAGACAGGCCGCCAGCGTGGCATCAAGGAGCATGAGCTCAGCGTTGTGCCGCAGCTCTTCCATCTCGGTGGTCTTGTCGAGCGAGGTGCGCCGTGTCGGGCTGGTCGGGTCCAGGGCGTCGGTGACCAGCGTGAAGTACTCGACCAACGTCGTGAAGTACTTCTCGGCGTCGGGGGGCGCGACGGCTGCGAGGCTTGTGTACGCCTCGAGAATAGCGGCGGCCCCTTCGCGGGTGTTGCGGTCCGGCAGACCCCCTGCGATGGGCGAGCTCTTGTAGACCGAGCAGTACGTCCTGGAGAAGTCTTCG